>DASZCB010000161.1:0-5078 GCA_035943575.1 Rhodanobacter sp.
GGTGTCCAGCATCTGCTGGTGGATGCTGGCTACTTCGTGGAGCCCCAGCGTGTGGATTGCATCGGGGCTCATGTCCAACGTGGTGTATTCGAGGATCTGCGAGCGGTAGAACGCTTTGCCGTCAGGGAGATCTTCGGCAGCGAGGGTGCCGCGCGCTTTGGGGATGTATTCGGTGTGCATGAAGGTCAGCAGCTTGCCGTAGGCGGGTATCACGTCACTCTTGATCGTTGCCAGCGCCTCGGCACGCAGCCTGACCTGTTGTTCGGCAGGAATGATCGACGGCAGCTTCTTGAAGGGCGTGTAGAACAGGTTCTGCTCGCCCTGTGCATCGACGATCACAGCGATCGACTGGTCGCGCCCTTTGAGAATGACGCTTGGCAGGCTGAAGCCGCGTGTCAGGCCCAGCCGCATGTTGGCGATCTGTTCGCCGAAATAGCGCGGGATGTCACGCAGCTTGCCGAGGTAGTCCTCGTAGCTCTGCACATCGGTGAAGGTTCCGCGTGCGGTAAAGCCCAGGTCGCTCCAGAACGCGGAGTCGCTGTTGAACGGCATTTGCCAGGTGCGGAATGTCTGGTCGGTCAGCAACACATCGATTTGCTGTCTATAGACTGCGTAATTGACCTGATCCGCATCGCTGAGCTGGCTCTTGGGAATGGCATCGAGCTGCTTGAGCACGTCGGCCCAGTATTGCTCGCGCATGGCCTGAGTGGTGGCGTCCACTTTGGGCAGGTGGTCGGCTTGGCGGCCCTGGTGGTCCTCATCGTCTGCACCGGCGAACTGTTGTTGGCGCCACTGCCACTCCCGCGCATAGAGATCGTGGAAACGTCGGCTGACATCTGTGGTGGCAAGCGCAGGCGTGATCACCGTCATGCACAATCCGAACAGGCAGCCAAGGCGAACAAAGCGAGAAATCATCAAGACGCCCCGATCATGGATTCGTGGCGGCTTTGCCGACCTTGATGGCAGCGATCCACGCGTTGGTGTGGGCGTCGAGCAGATCCAGCGGCATCGCGCTGCCGGAGAGCATTTCGTCGTGGAACGCACGGATATCGAACTTCGAACCCAGCGCTTTCCGGGCACGGGCACGCAGCTCCAGGAATTTCAGCTGCCCCAGCTTGTAGCCTAATGCCTGAGCCGGCCATGCGATGTAACGGTCGGTCTCTGCCTGCATGCTTGGTTCGTCGTCGGCCGGATGGGCGTGGAAGTAATCGATCATCTGCTGACGGGTCCAGCGCAGATAATGCACGCCGGTGTCGAGCACCAGCCGGTCGGCGCGCAGCAGCTCATCACTCAGGCGGCCGTAGTCGTTGTACGGATCCTTGTAGTAGCCGACTTCTTTGGCCAGGCGTTCGGCATACAGCGCCCAACCCTCGGCGTATGCGTTATAGGCGGCCTGTTGGCGGAACGGCGGCAGCGGCAGTGTCTGGGCGATCGAGACCTGCAGATGATGGCCCGGCACGCCCTCATGGTAAGCGGTGCTCTCGATGACGCAGAGGTTGCGCTGCGCGTAGTCACTCGTGCTGACGAACACAATACCCGGACGCGAGCCATCGGGAGTGCCCTGATGGTATTCGGCGAAGGCGGCGTCCTTTTCGCGAAAGGGCTCCGTCGCTCGCACTTCAAGTCTGGTTTTGGGCAGATGGCCAAACAGCTTGGGCAATGCCGACTGCATGCCAGCGATGTAACGACGATAGTCTTCCAGAATCTGTTCGCGCGAGGTGGCACGAAGCTTCGGATTACTTGCCACGGCCAGGCGAAAACTGGACAAGTCCTTGTAGCCCAGTGACAAGGCGATCTTGCTCATCTCGGCTTCGATGCGCGCGACCTCATCCAGTCCGATCTGATGAATCTGCGCAGGACTCAGATCCGTCGTGGTCTGCATGTGAATGGCGAAGCGGTAGCGCTCGCCGCCATCGGGTAGCGTCCAGAGTCCTTCCAGGGTACGCCCATGTGGGGCGTAGTCTGTGGCCACGAACTGGGCCAGTTTTCGATAGGCGGGGCGCACTTGCTCATTCACCGCAGCAAGAATCGCCTTGCGCAGGCGCTGCTGATCGGCGACGGCCACGTTGGCCGGAAAGTGCGCCACCGGCTGGCCGAACACATTGGCCTCGCCGGCAGGTGCGGCGATCTGATTGAGCTGGACGACTACCTTCTCAAGCAGATACCGCGGCTGTATCAAGCCATCGCTGAGTCCATGGCGCGAGACCGCGGTGAGGTCGTCAAGAACCTTGGGGATTGCCTGCAGCCGCTTGAGGTAGTCCTCATAATGCCGTGTGCTGTCGAACGGGATTGTCGAAACCAGCTCCGGGATGTGCAATTGCACGCCCTCGATCTGGTCCAGTGGCATTTCATAATTCTTCAGCCGGATCGCTTCGAGGTTGTCCTGCAGTTGCCGCACCATCATCTGCTGGCTAAGTTGCTGCTGCTCGCTCAGTCCGCTGATATCCAGCGCCTGAAAGCGCTTCAGGAAACTTTCCGTGGCAGCACGATCGACAGCCACATGGGCCGGCGAATAATCGGTCCAGCGATCGTTGTAACGATCGTCACCGATCGTGGTGGCCAGCTCCGGACTTTCTTTGAGCTGGTATTCCCATTGTTCGGCCAGCAGCTTGTCCAGCGCCTGGCTGCGCGCCGCGACACTGGCGGTTGATGCGGCGACCGGTGCTGCCGGAAATGCTTGTGCGATACCACTGCCGAGCAGACAACATAGGCCGAGACTGCAGAGAACCGGGTTTCTTTTCATCAAAGCTTCCTGGAGGCAAGGTTGCACTGCACATCGTGGCGACGAGGGGCGAACGTTGTCATGCAAACGGCCGGTCGATCGCTGGCGACGGCTGGGTGAACCAGGCGGCACCTTCCTCGGTGACATGAAAGTGATCCTCCAGGCGGATGCCGAAGCGTTCGGGCACCACGATCATCGGCTCGTCGCTGCAGCACATGCCCGGTGCCAGTGCGGTGTCGTCACCGCGCACGAGGTAGGGAGTCTCGTGAATGCTCAGGCCGCAGCCATGGCCAGTGCGATGCGGCAAGCCAGGAAGGTGGTAATCGGGACCCAGGCCACCGGCTTCCAGCACGCGGCGAGCCGCCGCATCCACGTCACCGCAGCGCACGCCGGGGCGTACGGCATCGAAAGCGGCTTGTTGCGCGGCTTGCTCCAGATCCCATATCCGCGATTGCTCCGACGTCGGCTCACCGAAGATGTAACTGCGCGTGATATCCGACTGATAGCCACCGACGCTGCAACCCGTGTCGATCAGTACCAACTCGTTTTCACGCAACGCCTGCTCGCCGGGAATGCCATGCGGATAAGCCGTGGCGTGGCCGAACTGCACGATGCAGAAGGTCGAACCGCCATCGGCGCCGAGAGAACGATGCGCCTGGTCGATGAAGTACTTGAGCTCGCCGGTACGGATACCTTCGTGCATCAGGCCGGCCGCCAGTCGATGCACTTGCAGGGTCATCGCGTTGGCTTGGCGCATCAGGGCCAGCTCGTTTGGCGATTTGCACATGCGGCAGCCATCGACGATGGCGCTGGCCTCGACGATCGCGCGATTGCCGAGCGCTTTGCGCAACCGCTCATGGACCTGAAACGAAGCGGATGGATCGAGCGCCAGCTGGTGCGCGCCGTGCTCGGCCATCAGTTGCGCGACCAGGCCGTAGGGGTTTTCGTGCTCTTCCCACAGGCGCAATGAGGCGGAGATCTTCAACTCGTGACTGAGTGAGCCCTGTTCGAAAGCCGGGCAGATCAACTGTGGTTGACCGTGCAGTGGCAACAGCAGTGCGATCAGCCGCTCGGTGGCACCCCAAGAGATGCCGGTGAAATAGCGCAGCGAACTTCCTGCGGTGATCAACAGCACATCGTCGCCACGCTGACGCATCAGCCGGCGAGCCTGCTCCAATCGTTGCTGGTACTCCTCGGCATGGATCGGTGCGGCGCGCTGTGACCAGGGCAGCAGCGCGGCCTGCGCCTCAGCCAGACTGAGGCCGCCGATCTGCTGATGACGCATCGAGGTTGCGCTCATGGCCGACCACCGATATCGCCGTCGCTCCACTGTCCGTCGATCAACCGCTGAACGCCGCCAGGATTACGGTCGCGCAATTCGAGCGGCAGCAGTGCTTCGGGCACGCCGTCATAGCTATGCAGTGCACTGAAGCGATGGATTGCCGCCGGCATGCCGACGGCGGTAAAGCCGGGGTGGCTGGTGCTGGGGTAGGGGCCGCCATGATTCATTGCCGGGCTGACCGCTACGCCGGTAGGCATCTTGTTGGCGATCAGTCGGCCAACCTTCGCGCGCAATGGCGATGCGATTGCCTGCCATGCCACATCGTCGCTGCCGTCAGCCGCACGATAGATCGCCCCGGTAAGGTTGCCCTCGAAAGCTGCGGCAAGCGCGGACATCGCTGATACGTTCTCGGCCCGCACGATCAGGCTGACCGGACCGAAGGCCTCGGTCTGCAACGCTTCGGCGTGAGCGAGAAAGCCGTTGCCATCCACACTGAGCAAAGTCGGTTGAAACCGATAGCCATCACCGTCGCCAACCTCGCCACCGGCGAGCAGTTCGGCACCGGCTGCAAGCAATGCATCTACTGCACGCACCAGGTTGTCCTGCACGCCGCGCGAGAACAGAACCTTCGGCGTAGCGCTGGCGAAGTGCTCGACGGCCGCAGTGACAAAAGCATCACCCTGAGCGTCTCTGGGCACGATCACGATGCCGGGATTGGTACAGAACTGACCGCTGCCCATGATGCAGGAGGTGAAGAACTCCTGCGCCAATGCTTCGCCACGTTCGGCCAGTACGCCGGGCAGCAGAAACACCGGATTGATGCTGGACAGCTCCGCATAGATCGGCACGCCGGCTTTGTCAGCAGCGGCCTTGAGCGCCAATCCGCCAGCGCGGCTGCCGGTGAAACCGATCGCACCCAATCGTGCATCGCCAGCCAGCTTGAGGCCTGAGGCATTGTCGAAGTGATAGAGCAGCTGCACCGCGGCCGCAGGCAGGCCGACTTCGATCAGTGCGGCATGTGCCAGTTGTGCGAGCCGCTGACCGGTCGCCGGATGCGAAGGATGTGCTTTGGCG
>DASZCB010000162.1:0-2047 GCA_035943575.1 Rhodanobacter sp.
GGCGTGATCAGTCGCGTCGATTCAGTCACGGCCAGGCGCCGAACGGGAGAAATCAGCGGTAAGGAGGGAGTTCATCGCGCGGTGGATATTCATGGCCGATGCCCATATCTTCAGGTGAGACAGGTTCGTATCTTGAACTGATGTGTACTACCGGAGATTCCCATGGCAACGGGTTGGGCGGGCGACGGCGCCGTGCAAGACCAGATCGACGCCACGGTCAACGATGCGGTGCAACGCGCGCGCCAGCAACTGCGCAAAGGCCCCGGCCTGACACACTGCGAGGAATGTGATGCGCCGATTCCGGCGGCACGGCGCCAAGCCGTGCCCGGTGTGCGCCTGTGCGTGGCTTGCCAGCAAGCACACGACGACGAGAGTCGCAGCGCCGGTCTCTACAACCGCCGTGGCAGCAAGGACAGCCAACTGCGCTGAGCGCATTGTGGATGGCGCCCTACGGGCCTGGCTTGGAACGACACACGCGGAGTCTGCGCACGGCGCGCATCGAACGCAGTTGCAAAGGGTTTCCGGGGTGCCTGCGATGTCACCTCGCGAATCGGCCGCCGAGCTACCGTCTATACTAGACACCCCGTTGCTGCTTGATCGAGATCGTTCGATGTCCGTCATTCCCGCTTGTCCGCTGTGCGGCATGGAAAACACCTATCCCGACGGTGACAACTACGTGTGTGCCGACTGCGGCCACGAATGGCCGATCGCGGCGGGTGCGCAAACCACGGACAACGGTGTGGTGGTGAGGGACGTCAACGGCAACGTGCTCAATAGCGGTGACACGGTGGTGGTGATCAAGGATCTGAAGGTGAAGGGCTCGTCCATTCCGCTGAAGCAGGGCAGCGTGATCCGCAACATTCGCCTGGTCGAAGGCGACGCTGAGCACATCGAAGGTAATTCGGACAAGATCAAGGGGCTGGTGCTGAAGGTCTGTTTCCTGAAGAAGGCTTGACGCCGTACACCAGCTTCCTGCGTGTGCCCGGCAGCGGCGTTGCTAGCCTGCAGTGTGGTTGGCGCCATGCCCTCCGGTCACGCTCGAAGGAAGTCCCCCGCGGGATTGCGCCCTAGGTATTTTTTGTCAGTTGCGTGGCGATGCGCACCTCGCCGGTCAGCACCTTGTGGATCGGGCACAGGTTGGCGATCTGCAGCAGGCGTTCGCGCTGCTCGTCGGTCAATGTTCCTCTAAGGGTGATCGTGCGTGCGATGTCGTTGCCGGCAGCGGGCGTGCCGTCGGAATTGAAACGCAATTCGACCGCGACGCCGCTCAGCGGCCACTGCTTGCGTGCGGCATACATCTGCAAGGTGATCGCTGTGCAGGCGCCGAGCGCCGAAAGCAGCAATCCATGCGGCGTCGGACCGGCGTCGGCACCGCCATCGGCGGGTGGCTCATCCGCCAGCCAGGTGTGTCCGAGCTCGTCGGTCAGTGTCACCGTGAATGGGGTGGGGCTGGTGACGGCGTGGACGGTAGCGGTGGTCATGGGTGCGTTCTCCGAGGCATGTCTGCCGATCATCGCCTCATTCGCACGCGCATGCCAAAGGAAAATCCGCGCATGCGGCGCGATGTCCCGGAGCGATTTCCCGCTGAGTCCAGTTGAATGGCGTGGCGTCAGCGGGTGCGAACGGCAAGCGTGTTCGATACCGGTCAGTCAGGTGCCATGCGGCGCAGCGGGAGAGTATCGTGGGGGCGTGTAATCTGCCGTCATCGTGATTGCCGTGGGGTGCCGACCATTCCGACTTTACCGATCCAGCCCGTACTCGCGCCCGGCATCAATTATTTCTTTGCCGGGCTGCCGGATGACCTGACGAAATCAGAGATCGTCGGCGTGAGCGAGCGCTTCCGCAAGTCGCATCGGGTCAGCGGATCGTCGGTCGACATCGACAGCCTGCATCTGTTGTTGTGCCCGATGGGCAAGCCCGAACGGTTGCGCCAGCCCCTGGAGAGCGCGTTGCTGGCCGCGGCTGGCGAGGTGCGCGGCAACGACTTCGAGGCGATCCTGGATTCGGCGATGCGCTTCAGCGCGAAGGACGGCCAATTTCCGTTCGT
>DASZCB010000163.1:0-2037 GCA_035943575.1 Rhodanobacter sp.
AGCAGCTGCCCATCCCGCATCGTCGGCCAGCGCAGCGATTCAGGGCGTCGTTCAACCTCCCATCGCACGGCGATGCCGGCATCTGCCATGCCCTGTGCAAGCGCCTGCCATTGCAGTGCCCTGTAACGCCGCGTCGGATCGGCAGGAATCAACGTCGAGCGTCCGTGCAGGTTGTCCAGGTAGTCGCAGATCACATTCGAGTCGAACAGCACCAACCCATCGTCACACAGCAGTACCGGTACCTTGCCCAGCGGGTTGAGCGCGAACACTTCGGCGTTTCGTCGCGTCGGGCTGGTTTCGTGATGGATGACTTCCACCGATCCGGCGAGGCCCAGTTCGTGAGCGGCGACAAGCACCTTGCGGGCGTACGGTGAGTGCGTTTGGTAAAGGAGTTTCATGACTCGGCCTTGCCTCTGGGGAATATTTGGCGCGGACGCGATGCTGCGGGGTCACCTGGATGCCAGCAGCCGGTCGCGCATGTCGAGCGAAATGTTTCCGCCACTCAGGACGGTGGCGATGCGCCGGCCTGCGAAGCGCTGGCGATCGGCCAGGATCGCGGCGAGTCCGGCCGCACCGGCGGGCTCCGTTACGCGGTCGAGATGCCGGTGAACAAGTCGCATGGCATCGAAAATATCCTGCTCGGACACGGCGACAACGTCGTCGCAACAGGCGCGTAGACCTGCGAGCGTGGATGCGATCGGCACACGTACCGCGATGCCATCGGCGATGGTTGCTGCGCGGTCGGTTTCGACGGCCTGGCCGGTCTCGAGCGAAAGCTTCATGGCCGGGGCGTTGCGCGCCACCACCGCGATGATTTCAGTGTGCGGTGCCAGCTGGCGCAACACCGTGCCGACGCCGGCGAGCAGCGCGCCGTTGCCCAGTGGCAGCACAATGGCGTCGAAGGATGTGTCGCGCAGCAACTCAAGCGCGATCGTGCCTGCTCCTTCGGCGAGTGCCGGCTCTGCGCCGTCCTCGACGAAGCGCAGGTCGTGCGCGGTGGCGTGGCGGCGTGCGGCTACCTTGGCCGCATCGAAATCGACGCCGACGAGATGGACGTCTGCACCGAATCGACGCATGGCGTCGACCTTGACTCCGTTGGCGTTTTCCGCCGCAAACACCGTGCAGGGATGCCCGCGTCTCGCTGCCGCGCGCGCAAGCCCTTGCCCGAAATTGCCGGCCGAGGCGCAAACAAGACCTTCCGTTTCTATCAGGCTGGTGGCACAGAGCAGTTCGGTGCCACGGCCCTTGAACGAGCCAACCGGATTGTCCAGTTCGATCTTGACCAGTACATGGCAACCCAGTTGCATGTCGAGCCGGCTATCGGTGGTGACCGCCGAGTCGAGAAATACCGGATCGATGTGCTGCGGTGCGCTGAGGGTATGTGCAAAATTGAGCATGAGTTCAGTACCGGAGTACGTGAGGCGTGGGGTGGTGGGATGACCGACGACCCATGCTAAGGTTCGGCCGCGCGGCGTTGCCGCATCTCTCGCCGCACAGGCGGGTTTTTCCCCTGACTTATGGCGGCTGTACGCCTGATGCCGATGGAACTCGACAAATTCGATCGCGGGATTCTCGCGATCCTCCAGCGCGATGCGCGGCGCTCGGCCGAATTGATCGGCACAGCCATCGGTCTGTCGGCATCGGCGGTGCAACGACGGATCGCGCGCCTGCGGGAGGAGGCGGTGATCACGGCCGAAGTGGCCATCGTCGATCCCAGAGTGATCGGGCGGCCGCTGACCTTGATCGTCGATGTCGAGGTGGAGCGGGAACGTCCCGAACTGCTGGTAAGCCTGAAACAATGGATTGCCGCCGAGCCCGCCATCCAGGAGGCGTGGTACGTGACGGGAGAGGGCGATTACGTCTTGATCGTCACGGCGCGCGATGTCGACGGCTACGATGCGCTCATGAGGAAACTGGTCGCGGAGAACGCCAACGTGCGGCGCTTCCAGACCCGTGTGGCGCTTGGCACTCTGAAGCGCGGACAGCTTGTTCCGATGGATCCAGCGTCCGAGTAATTCCGAAAAACGGGCCGGGGTT
>DASZCB010000164.1:0-2501 GCA_035943575.1 Rhodanobacter sp.
AACACGCTGCTGTGGCGCGACCCGAGCGTGGACGGCATCAAGACAGGGCATACCGCCGCCGCCGGCTTCTGCCTGGCCGCGTCGGCCAAGCAGGGCGAGTCGCGCATGATCGCCATCGTGATGGGTGCCAGCAGCGAGAAGGCACGTGCCGACTCGGCGATGGCGTTGCTCAACTACGGCTTCCGTTTCTACGAGACGCATAAGTTGTACGACAGCAGCAAGCCGCTGGCCACGCCGCGCCTGTGGAAGGGTGCCACGAACCAGCTGCCGCTGGGCGTCGCCGACAACGTGCTGGTCACAGTCAAGCGCGGCGAGTACGAGCAGCTCAAGGCCACTATGGACATTCCGGCCACGCTGATCGCGCCGTTCAAGAAGGGTCAGCAGGTCGGCACGCTGCGCATCACGCTGGCCGGCCAGCCGGTGCAGAGCGTGCCACTGATCGCCTTGAACGAAGCGCCGCAGGGCGGCTTCTTCTCGCGCCTGTGGGACAGCATCATGCTGTGGTTCCACGGCAGCAAGGGCAACACCGAACAGGCGCCGAGTACCAAGTAATGCAACCGATCGACTTCACGAAGGCGAAGCAGGACGGCAAGGGCTTCCAGTTCCCTGGCGAGTTCGAGATCACCGCGGTCGGCAGCGCCAGCGCAAACCTGCCGACCCACGTGCCGCAATTGTTGGAACGCGCCGGCCTGCATGTGCTGCACGAGAGCGTGCGACACCGGCATTCCGGCGCCGGCAATTTCGTCTCGGTGACGGTGAGTTTTCGCTGCGATCACCGTGAGCAGTACGAGGCTGCGCATGCCGCGCTGCGCGCCGATCCGGATATCCGTTACACGATGTGAGTCCCGTCTTTGCAGGAGCGCACCCTGCGCGCGATGTATTGCGCCGCAAGGCTGATCGCGCACAGGGTGCGCTCCTACAATCTTCTTCTCAGGTCACCCGTCATGTCGTTGCCGCTGAAAATTCGCCGTCTTGGCCGCCAATCGTACGAGGCGACCTGGAAGGCGATGAGCGCGTTCACCGACAATCGCACGGCGGACACGACCGATGAGCTGTGGCTGCTGGAACACGACCCGGTGTTCACCCTCGGCCAGGCCGGCAAGCTGGAACACGTGCTGGCGCCGGGCGATATCCCGGTGATACCGGTCGATCGCGGCGGCCAGGTGACCTATCACGGCCCCGGCCAGATCGTCGGTTATCCGCTGATCGATCTGCGCCGTGTCGGCGTGGGTGTGCGCGAGCTGGTCAACAGGATCGAGCAATCGCTGATCGATACGCTGGCGCACTGGAACGTCGTGGCGGCGCGGCGCGAAGGCGCGCCGGGCGTATACGTGGCGGACGCCAAGGTCGCCGCGCTGGGGCTGCGCGTACGGCGCGGCTGCAGTTTCCACGGGCTGGCCTTCAACGTGGCCATGGACCTGGAGCCGTTTCAGCGCATCAACCCTTGCGGTTACAAGGGTTTGGCGGTCACACAACTGCTAGACTTGGGCGGTCCGTCGCAGCTGGCAACGGTCGAGGACGTGCTGGTGGAGGAGTTCTGCCGCCAGTTCGGTTTTGTCGCCGAGCCAGCTGCCCCCGTCTTACCCGAACTCCCCGCTCGTGCAGCGGTCTGAGCTGTCTACATGAGCGAAATCTCCACTTCTTCCCCCAAAGTCATCCCGATCACTGTCGTCAGCGGTGCGCCTGCTGGTGAAAAGCAGGTCGGCAACGACAAGATTGCGCTGAACCGCGCCGGCTTCGACACTGCCGTGCCGACGCTGCGCAAGCCGTCGTGGATCCGCGTGCGGCTGCCGCAAGGCAACGCCGTGCAGCAGCTGAAGGCGCGCCTGCGCGAAAACGCGTTGGTCACGGTGTGTGAGGAAGCCAGCTGCCCGAACATCCACGAGTGCTTCAGCAAGGGCACCGCCACCTTCATGATCCTCGGCGAGGTGTGCACGCGGCGCTGCTCGTTCTGCGACGTGGCGCATGGCCGCCCGGTCGCGCCCGATCCGCTGGAGCCGGCGCGGCTGGCCGAGACGATCCGCGACATGCGCCTGAAGTACGTGGTGATCACCTCGGTCGACCGCGACGATCTCGCCGACGGCGGCGCCGAGCATTTCGCACAGACCATCCGCGCGATCCGGGCGCGTTGCCCAGCCACGACGATCGAGATCCTGACGCCGGATTTTCTGCGCAAGCCGGGCGCGCTTGAAGTCGTGGTGGCGGCCAAGCCCGATGTGTTCAACCACAATCTGGAGACGGTGCCATCAGGCTATCTGACGGTGCGGCCGGGCGCGCGCTACTTCCATTCGATACGGCTGTTGCAGCGGGTCAAGGAGATCGATCCGACCATCTTCACCAAGTCCGGCATCATGGTCGGGCTCGGCGAGGAGCGTCACGAAGTGCTGCAGGTGATGGACGATCTGCGCACCGCCGAGGTCGATTTCCTCACCATCGGGCAATATTTGCAGCCGACCCGCAAGCATCACGCGGTGATGCGCTACGTGCCGCCGGATGAATTC
>DASZCB010000165.1:0-8536 GCA_035943575.1 Rhodanobacter sp.
TGGGTCGGATCTGTCCGTGGGAGTTGGGACATTACGCGCTACGCGGCCGCTTCAAGCGGGCTGGCGTGCGCGCCGCACGTGGCGCGACGGCGGTGGGGATGAACCGCCACACGATCTGGACCTATTACTACCTGCCGCGCGAGTTCTACCGCGCCTTCGCCGAACACTTTTCGCTGGAGAGCTATCGTGCGCTGAGCCTGTTCATGCCGCCGCCTTACCTGGTGGATTACTACCGGCGCCGGCGCGACTGGTGCGAGCGCCTGGGCCGGCTCGACGATCGCCTGGGCGCCATGCCGCTGTTGCGCGATATGGGCGACCATTTTCTGATCGTGATGCGGAGGCGCTGAATCTGTGGACATTCTCCAGGCAGCGATGGACGTCAGCATGTGCCGCGCGGTCTCGATCACGCCCGAAGGCACCTCGCGTATGCCGCTGCCGATCAGGGCAGGGCGGATCGGCTCATCGCTGGCCGCGCGGGCCTATCGGGTCGATCTCCGCGACCATCTGATCTTTCCCGGTCTGATCAACGCGCACGAGCACCTGCACGTCAACACCGTTCCGCCGTTGAAAACAGGAGCGCCCTTTCCCAACAGTTACGCCTGGATTGCGGCCTTTCAGGCGCATTTCGAGGAGCCTACCGTCATCGCAGCACTGCAGGTGTCGAAGGAGTTGCGGCTGCGGCACGGGGCACTGAAGAACCTGCTCGCTGGCACCACCTGCGTGGTACATCACGACCCTTGGCATCCGGCGCTCGACGCAACGAATTTTCCGGTTGCACTGCTGCGCGATTACGGTTGGAGCTATGCGCTGGGCTGGTCTGGTTATGGTCCGCCCGTTCTACAGAGCTTCGCCGCCACACCTGCCGACCGTCCCTGGCTGATTCATCTGGCCGAGGGCACCGATGCAACCGCGCAGGCGGAGTTGGCCCAGCTCGATCAATTGGGATGCCTGGCAGCGAACAGCGTGCTGATCCATGGCGTGGGCCTGCGCGAGCAGGATGTCGATCGAGTGATCGCCAGCGGCGCTGCGGTGGTCTGGTGTCCTACCAGCAACCGCGCCCTGCTCGGGCAGTCGCTGGATCCGCGGCGCCTGTACGCGGCCGGCCGGCTTGCACTGGGAACCGACTCACGGCTCAGCGGTGCGCGCGACCTGCTCGAGGAGATGCGTGGCATCGCCGCCCGCAGCGAACTCAGCCCGGCGCAGCTGCTGGAACTGGTCACGACCCAGGCCGCGCGCATCCTGCGTCTGCCCTTGCGTGGCAGCCTCGCGCCGGGCATGCCGGCGGACCTGGTGATTGTCGAGGACCGCGGTGGCGAGGCGCGCAGCCTGGTGGGCATCGAGCGCAGCCAGATCCGCGCCGTGGTGCGCGACGGTGTTCCCCGTATCGCCGATCCCGATTTCGCCGAATGGTTTGCGGCGACCGGTATGGAAGCCGTGCCGGTAATGCTGGACGGCAAACCGAAGTTGCTGGCCGGACCTCTGGCCGAGCCGGCGCTGATCGCCCTCGAACCCGGGCTCGAACTGATCGCCGATCGGAACGAGCGCGATCTCACCATCGGCGCACGGTGCTACTGATGGCACGCCCGCCGACTCTCGAGCCCGCTGAGGCCTATGCGCTGTGGGCATCCAGCTATCCGGCGCATGCCCACAATCCGCTCATGCAGGCCGAAGAGCGCGCCATGCTCGGGCTGATACCGGCCACGCTGCAGGGGCAGGCCGTGCTCGACGCTGGCTGCGGTAGCGGACGTTACATGCTGCATGCGCTGCGGCGTGGTGCGACACGCGTGACCGGCGTGGATTTTTCGCCGGAGATGCTGGACCGCGCCCGCGCGGAGCTGGGCGCGAGTCAGCTCGACGCCGAGATCGAGCTGGTGTTGGGCAGTTTGGCAATTCTTCCAGTACCGGACGCCTGGGCGGATCTGACGGTCTGCGGTTTGGTCATCGGGCATCTGGAGAACCTGCAGCGTTCGCTGGCCGAACTACGCCGGGTGACCCGTCCCGGCGGTACGTTGCTGTGCAGCGACGTGCACCCGATCGGGCATGCGCTGGGCTGGCAGCGTGATTTCAAATCCGGCGACCGACACTACGCCGTGCGGCATACGCAGCACTTGTACAGCCATTGGCACGCGGCCTGCGCGACGCTCGGGCTGTGCATCGAGCAGGTGCTGGAGCCGATGCTCGATCCAGCCGACATTCCTGACGGCGCGCACTTCGACCGCATGGCGCTGGAAGTTCCCGTGGCGCTGGTGTTTCAGCTGCGTCGCCTGGCCTGATCAATGCCTACCTGAAGACGCCCCATGAATCATCGTCCCAACACGCTGCTGGTCAACCCGACCGTTACCACGCGTCCACGCTTTCCGCTGTCGCTGCTGAACCTGGCAGCGGCGCTGGATCGCTTCGGCGACAGCCACATCGTGGACGGCAACATCGATCGGGATCTCGTGGCCGCGACCCTGGAAGCCGCCGGGAAACAGCACTACGACGCCGTCG
The DNA here is from genome assembly GCA_035943575.1 of Rhodanobacter sp. Classification (GTDB taxonomy): domain Bacteria; phylum Pseudomonadota; class Gammaproteobacteria; order Xanthomonadales; family Rhodanobacteraceae; genus Rhodanobacter. Next base: position 2,491 of record DASZCB010000165.1, read on the forward strand.
GCATCGGCATCATGGGCGGCCCGCAGGTAGCGCCGGCGATTGCCGTGTCCAAGGCGATTCGCGAGCGTTACCCGTCGATGCCGATCATCTGGGGCGGTTACTTCCCCACGCTCTATACCGATACCACGCTGGCTGCGCCCTATGTGGACTACGCGATGCGCGGGCAGGGCGAGGAAAGCCTGGTCGAGTTGGTCTCAGCGCTGGGCCGTGGTGGCGATCATGATGCGCTGGCCAGGATCGGCGGTTTGTCCTGGCGCCGCGATGGCGAGATCGTGCATAACCCCAATCGCAGCTTCCAGCGCGGCGATTCCGCGCTGGTGCTGCCTTATGAAAAGCTGGGCGATCCGGACAAGTATCTGACGAGTACCTTTCTCGGGCGCCGTACTGCCGTGCACCAGGCATCGATCGGGTGCCGCTTCCGTTGCACGTTCTGTGGCGTAGCGGCAATGTTCGGCGGAGCGACATCGCTTCCGCCGACCGAACGCCTGGAGCGCGAGCTGGGCTATCTCAAGTACGAACTGGGTGTCGATTCCATCCTTTTCTACGATCACAACTTCTTCGACCGCGAACAGGACATGATTCCGATGCTCAAGATCATGGCCAGACTAGAAATGCCCTGGTGGTGCTTCGCGCGCGCCGATGCCCTGCTCAACCTTTCCGAAAGCACCTGGGAACTGGTGCGTAAAAGCAAACTGCGTATGGCCTATATCGGCGCCGAGTCACCAAGCGGTGCGATGCTCAAGGAAATCCGCAAGGGCACGCGTCCGGATCAGACGCTGGCGGTGGCCGAGCTGTGTCAGCGCCATGGCGTCATTCCCGAGTTCTCCTTCATGCTCGCGCCGCCGGTGGATACCGAAAAGGAAACCGAGCTGACGTTTGAGTTCATCCGCGAACTGAAGCGAATCAACCCGGCTTCGGAAATCATCACCTACATCTACACGCCGTTGCCGGAGGGCAGCAAGCACGAAAAAGATCGCGGCAAGCATCCTTCCACGCCATTGCTCGACATTCATGGCGAGCCGGTGGTCTTTCCCTCCACGCCAGACGAGTGGACGCAGCGTCGCTGGGTGGACTATGCCTGCCATGCCGATGCTCCCTGGCTCACGGACAAGCTGCGTCAGCGCATCTACGACTTCGTCACCGTACTGCGCTGCCGCTATCCCACTGTGCAGGACATGCGTTCACCCCGTTGGGCCAAGCGCAGCTTGAGCGCGATGGCGTCGTGGCGATATCGCCACCGGCGCTACGACCATCCGTGGGAACTCGACATCGCCAATCGTTTCGTGCAACTGCGCAAGCCGCAAATCACGGGAGCGTAGTGATGGCGGCCTTGCACGTCGCGCAGATCAACTTCCTGCCAGTGCCGGAGGGCCGCACGCACACCGAAATTCTCGAGCAATGGCATTCGCTGGTGGACATCGCGGAGGTGGCGGCCAGTTCCGGGACCAGGGTTTCCGTGATCCAGGCGGCGGCGCGCGAAGACCTGATCACGCGGAACGGCATCGACTACCACTTCATCGATATCAGAGGATTGGAAGTGGCGAAGAACCGGGGCCGCCGTTTCGCCAGCCTGCTCGCCGACATCAAGGCCGACGTGTTGCATGCGCATGGCCTGGGTTTTGTCGAAGATGCCTTCGCCGTGTCGCAATGCCTACCGCAGTTGCCCATTCTTGCCCAGGACCACGCCGACCGGCCGCCGCGCTGGTGGCGGCGGCCGCAGTGGCGGCGTTGGTACGCGGCGATTTCCGGTATCGCCTTCACCGCACCTGAGCAGGCGCGACCGTTCACCCGCCATGGATTGTTCGGGCCGCGTGCGCGGCTCTTCGCGATTCCAGAGTCCAGCACGCGCTTCGCCGTGGGCAACCGCGACGAGGCCCGCGCGCAGACGGGTCTTCACGGCGGGCCCTGCGTGCTGTGGGTAGGGCATCTGAGCCCCGGCAAGGACCCGCTGACGGTGCTCGACGGCGTGGCGCGAGCGGCGCTGCGGCTGCCCGGCATGCAGTTGTGGTGTGCCTTCGGCAACGCGCCGCTGCTCGACGAGGTGCAAGCTCGCATCGCGCGCGATCCACAGCTCGCCGGGCGCGTGCACCTGCTGGGCAAAGTTACGCACGCGCATGTCCAGACACTGATGCGCGCCGCGGACCTGTTCGTTTCGGGCAGTCTCGCCGAGAGCTGCGGCTACGTCGTGCTGGAGGCGCTGGCTTGCGGCGTAACGCCGGTGGTCACGGATATCCCATCTTTCCGCGCGCTGATCGGCGACAGCCGCGTCGGCCACCTGTGGCCTTGTGGTGACGCGGCGAAACTGGCCGAGGCGCTGGTCGATGCCGCGGCCAGCCCGCCTTCACCCGAACAGGTGCGCGCGCACTTCGACGCCGCGCTGTCGTTTGAGGCCGTGGGCCGCCAATGGGCTGACGCGTATGCGCAAGTTCACGACGACCGGCGCCGGAGAACACTGTGAAGCTTGCGCTGGTGGTTCCGGGTGGCGTGGATCGCACCGGCGAGTTTCGCGTGATCCCGGCACTCCTTGCCCTGATCGAGCGGCTAGCGCGGACGCACGACGTGCATGTCTTCGCGCTGCACCAGGAAGCTGCTGCGGGTCGCTGGGAACTCGCCGGCGCCACCGTGCACAACATCGGCGACAACTGGACCCGGCTGCGCGCGATCGCGGCGATCCGCACCGAGCATCGCCACGCGCCGTTTGATCTGGTCCATGCGATCTTCTCCGGCTCCTGCAGTTTGGTCGCCGTCGCCGCGGCAAAGCTGCTGCGGCTGTCGAGCCTGGTGCATGTCGCCGGCGGCGAGCTGGTCGCGTTGCACGAGATCGATTACGGCGGGCGACGGAAATGGAAAGGGCGACTGCGCGAGGCGCTGGTGCTGCGCGGCGCCGATGTCATCACGGCGGCCAGTGCTCCAATCATCGATTCACTGCAGGCGCTCGGTGTCGAGGCACAGCGCGTGCCGCTAGGCGTCGACCTGCAGGCATGGCCGCCGCTCGCACCGCGCGAACGCAGCGCGAAGCAGGCGCGGCTAATCCACGTCGCCAGCCTCAATCGCGTCAAGGATCAGCCGACGCTGCTGCGAGCGCTGGCGGCTCTGGTCGACATGGGGCTGGATTTTGAGATGGACATCGTCGGCGAGGACACGGTGCAGGGCGAAATGCAAAGGCTGGCTCGCCAGCTTGGACTGGAACACTACGTGCGGTTTCATGGATTCAAGACGCAGCGCGAATTGCGCCCGATCATGGAGTCGGCCGATCTGCTGGTGATGTCTTCGTTGCACGAGGCTGGTCCGCTGGTCCTGCTGGAGGCCGCGGTGGCAGGCGTGCCTGCGGTCGGTACAGCGGTCGGGCATTTCGCGGAGTGGTCGCCTTCGGCGGCCCTAGCCGTGCCCGTCAAGGACTGGGATGCATTGGCGAACGCCATCCATCGAATGCTTACCGATGAGGAACTGCGGCTCCGACTGGCCAGGGCAGCGCAGCGTCGCGCGATGCTGGAGGACGCCGATTGCACCGTTCAGGCGTTCCAGGCTTTGTATCCTCGGCACACCCCTCTCGCGGTACGGTGAAGCGAGCATGTCGCCCCGCATGATCCACACGCCTGCCGGTACGTTGCACAGGGCGGCGATGCGGCGCTCGTGATTCACGTCTTTATGTGAACACCCCCAACGCCCGTACTGCGCATCCCGCCGCAGTTCTCCAGACCACTCCTTTGAGAGGTGCGATGTGGGCGGCGCGGACCAGTGCCGCGAACGCGGCCCCGTGTGACTTTTCCCGCGACAATGCCGCCGCCTGTCCTGCCAGTTGCATCACGCACTGGTGCAGGCACAGCACCCGTATTTCCCGGTCCGTCGTGGCCGCCGCGGCTTTGCGGAATACGCGCTCCTGATCGGCGTAAAGTTCCGCGAGGCGCAAGCGCGCGGTGGTCCTGTCCGGGTGTTCGCGAACCAGAGTCAAGATATCGGGTAACGCGAGGACCTCGCTACGTGCAGCGAGTCGCAGCGCGAAGTCGTAGTCGGAATGGATGGGGATTGTTTCGTCGAACCCGCCGATCTCATCGATCAGCGATCGCTGCACGAGCATGGTCGGGACCGGTGTCGAGACCTTGAACCGAAGCAATGGTTCGAAGATGTACCCGGAAACCGGCCGAGGCAGAAGATCTGACCGCTCCGGCAGCGATGCCCCTGCCGTGTCAATCAGCGAGTATCCCGTGTAGCTCCACCTACATTCAGGCTGCGCGGCGAGCCGGCGCAGTTGCAACTCCAGTTTTCCGGGCAGCCACAAGTCGTCCGAATCAAGAAATGCCACCCACTTGCTGCGCGCGTGCTTGAGGCCGGCGCTGCGTGCTGAAGTGAGATCGCCGCGGTGCTCCATCCAGAGTGGCCGGACGCGTGGATCATCGATCGCTTCGAGATAACCACGCGTGTCGTCGGTGGAACCGTCGTCGGCGACGATGAGCTCCCAGTCGCCGAATGTTTGTCCTACTACCGATGCAATAGCCTTGCGCAGCAGCGGCAAGCGGTTGTAGGTCGGCAGGACGACCGAAACCACCGGCGTTCCTCCAATCGAGCGCTCGTTCATGGCTTCCGTCGTCGATGATCGCGCATAGTACCTCTTGCCAGCCAAGCCTGTTCCGCAGTGAAATCGGTGATGAACCGGCGCATTACATTTCCGCAAACGGCGTTCCTCGCCTGCGGCGATAAGACTGATGAAAGCCTGCCGTGTGATGCAGTTGGTCACTCTCTGCAAGATTTTCTTCGGAGACCACACGACACAGGAAAAAAACGTGCGAACCGATCTCCTGGCTGTGCTCGATAGCAAGCTCCTGGATACGCAGGGCCGCCGTCACCACCGGAATTTCGAATGTCTGCGATGGTCGAACAGGAAACGGAAGCGCAGTCCAATCCTTGAGCGGCTGCCGGTGATGCTCGGCAAGTTTGTAAACCACCGCCTTCATTGTCGCCGGCATGCCGGACAGTGCGACCCGGCGCGTTTCGCGCATGACCGGTATGGACACATTGGTGCTCCGTAGCGCCAACGAAAAAAATCCGCTTCGTTCCAGCGGGCCGATCAAATCCATCGGAAAGATATTTTGGTGGCCTGGCGTATCGACGGAGACGAGGACGACCGGTCGCGGACATAGATAGGCGATCATGAGCTGCTGTACCGCGACAGGCTCCGGAGCGAAGTGGTGCGGCGAGCGATTTTTCAGCATGAGGCGGTTCTGCAGCCACGCGTTCCACGGGCGCAGCGGCCAGCTGAGACAGCGGTGTTCACCCGCTGCGACGTGGTAGAGCGCGAGCGATGTCTTTTCGGTGGCGATGGACGCCGTCTGCGTCAGACGCAACACACCAAGAAGCCTTCCCGTAGCGCTGTCGCGGTACTCGAGTACGGGACGTTGGCCAGCATCAAGACTGGTCGCGATCACGAGTGGAACGAGCGAAGCCACGGTGTGGTCCGCCGTGACATCTGCCGATTTGCCATCCCAACGCAAGGTGGCGGTGACCGCCTGCTGCGGAGGAGCAACAGCAACCGTGGACCATTGCGGCAGTGGACGCACGTAGGGCCTTATCCAATCTTTCCACATTTCATATCCGCCGAAATAGCAAAAACATATAAAGATCGGTAGCCAGTCCGAAGCCGCGCGGAATAAGGCGTTCCAGCCGGAAATACGGTGCTGCTGCTCGCGCCACGACACGGGGCGCAAAACGATGGATACCACTTTCGCTGGTGATGGCGTAGTGGCCGTGACGCATAAAATTCATGATGTTCGCTCGCCACCAGCCGTAACGCGCATCGCCGAGGTAATAAGGATTGAGCATGTTGGCCAGGACAAAACCGCCCTGGTGGACCACTCGCGACAACTCTTCAAACAGCAATGTGTGATCTGCGAAATGGTTCAGGACCGCAAAGTTCGCCGTGACCGCCTGCACCTTGCAGGTGAGCGGCGACGCAACCGCGATCATGGTTCCGCAGGCGATTTCGTCGCGGCAGTACCGCACCAGATACTCGCGCATCGCTTCCGCAGGTTCATACACGAAAGTCGGGTGT
>DASZCB010000166.1:0-1891 GCA_035943575.1 Rhodanobacter sp.
GATATCCGTCGACAAGGCCTCGCCGCTACAGAAGACGTGGCGGAGGCTGACGCAGGCCTTCAACTCCTCGACACTCAGGAACTGCCTCAACATCGATGGAACAAAGTGCGTCACCGTTACCGCCTCACGCACGATCACATCCTGCAGATAGGCCGGATCCTTGTGACCACCCGGCTCCGCCAGCACGATCCTCGCGCCATACGACAACGGCCAGAAGAATTCCCACACCGACACGTCGAAGCTAAACGAGGTTTTTTGCAGCACTCGATCCGTGCCGTCGAGTGGATAAGCGTCCTGCATCCACTGAAGACGGTTGACGATCCCGCCATGCTCGATCATCACTCCTTTCGGGTTCCCGGTGGAGCCCGAGGTATAGATGACATAGGCCAGATGCGTGCTTGAGAGCCCCGTCACCACCGGGTCATGCCCCGGCTGCCCGGCCAGGCTTCCGGCGTCATCCAAAATCAATACGGGCACCGAAACATGCGATAGCCGAGCGCGCAGCGCCGTTTGCGTCAGCACGATCTTCGGCGCGGCATCCGCCAACATATAGCTGATTCGATCGAGCGGATAATCCGGATCCAGCGGCACATAGCTGCCGCTCGCCTTCAGCACGCCCAGCAAGCCGATCACCATCTCGGGGCCACGCTCGACATAGAGCGCCACCCGCTCGTCGGGCTTGACCCCCTGGGCAAGCAGGTAATGCGCGACCTGGTTGGCGCGGGCATTCAACTCTGCATAGGTGAGCTGGTGATCCTTGAACACCAGGGCGATTGCCTCGGGTGTACGCGCTACTTGTTCTTCGAATAGCTGATGCAGGCAGCGGACTGGCGGATAGTCAACTGCCGTATCGTTGAACGTCTCCACGACCTGGCGACGCTCCTCCACGCTCAGCACGTCTAATTGATACATGGGACTGGACGGTGCGTGTTCCAGTGCGTCGACCAATTGCTCCAGGGCCCGATGCAGCATCGCGCATATCCGCGCGGGACCGATCGACGCGGGTGCCTGCGCCAGCAATTCGAACCCTTCGCCAAAATCGTCGATCGCCAGCGTCAACGGATAATTGGTGCGCTCCTCCGAACGCAGGTGGCCCATCCCATTCGACGCGCCCGGCGGCTTCTGCTCAGTTTCGCCCTTGCTATGGCGGTAATTCAGCAATGCGCTGAACAGCGGCGCCGGCGCTTGAACGCGACTGCAATTTTGCGCGAGTACCAGCGACGCGTGCTCGTGGCGCAGCAGTTGGCTGAACAGGTTATGCACTGCGCGCACGCTGGTGCCGATGCTGCTTGCATCGACACGGATCCGAACCGGCAGCGTATTGATCCCCAGCCCCAAGACGTTTTCACCCTGCATGCCCCCGAACAGGACGGTGCCGAACACCACGTCGTCCCGCCCCGACGCCCGCGCGAGAACCAAGGCAGATGCCAAATGGCCTAGGCTTGCCACGCTCACGCCGAGTGCTCGCGCCCGCGACCGCAGCCGCCGCGCCAGCCCTGCATCGACCTCGCGTCGAGTCTCGTCGATGCCGCTGCCGTCACCGCGCACATCGGCGAGACCGAACGGTACCGTCGGCTCCTCGACATCGCCGAGCATCTCCCGGAAGAACGCCTCGTGCTCCGACGCATTCGCCCCCAGACGCGCTTGCGCCACGAAATTGCGAAACGGCAGCGCGGGCGGAAGCTCGGCCTGACGTCCCTGCAGGTATGCCGCGACCTCCATCTGCAGGTTTTCCTGCGCCATGTGGTCCATGCACAGCTGATGCAGCAGTTGCAGCGCAATCCACCGATCGTTGCGCTGGTCATAGGCCACAAACAACCGGAACAGCGGCGCCTGTTGCAGATCGAGCCGGTAGTGCCGCGGATCGAAACGCGTCCACAGCTGGTCGGCG
>DASZCB010000167.1:0-2263 GCA_035943575.1 Rhodanobacter sp.
CCGAGGCCTTCGATCAGCAGCAATCGTTCGATCCGCTCGGGCATCGCGGCAGCGGCCAGTGCGGCGATGCCGGCGCCCAGCGAATGGCCGAGCAAGGTGTAGCGATCCAGCTGCGAGGCATCGGCGGCGGCGAGCACCACACGCACATAATCGAGATAGTGATAGCTGGCGCCGGGTGCCAGATGATCGGCGTGGCCATGGCCGGGTAGATCCAGCGCGATCACCCGGAAGCGCCTGGCCAGCAGCGGCGCCAGCAACGCAAAGCTGCCGGCGTTGTCGAGCCAGCCGTGCAGCGCCAGCAGCGGCGGCAGCGATGCGTCGCCCCATACCTGCGCACTCAGCGCGAGATACGGCAAGACGATGCGATGCTCGACCGGCGCGCTCACGCAGCGAATTCCGGCCAGCCGCGGACATGCCGCCATACCAGAGCAGCGAGGCTGCGCACCTGCTCGGCGCTGTCGTTGAGCGCGGGAATGTAGCGCAGCGTTTCGCCACCGGCGGCGACGAAGAAATCGCGATTCTGCATCGCGATCTCTTCCAGCGTCTCCAGTCAATCCACCGCGAAACCGGGGCAGGCGACGTCGAGCTTCTTCACGCCAGCGGCGGCGAGTTGACGCACCGTCGCATCGGTGTACGGCTGCAGCCATGACTCGCGACCCACGCGCGACTGGAAGCTGACGAGCAGTTCGTTCTCGCTCAGTTGCAGACGTTCGCGCAATCGTCGCGCAGTGTCCTGGCACTGATCGAGATACGGATCGCCCAGCTGCACATAACGTTCGGGAATGCCGTGGAACGACAGCAGCAACTTGTCGCCGCGGCCGTTCGTCGCCCACCACTGCTCGATGCTCGTGGCCAGAGCGTCGATGTGACCGGGATCGTCGTGATAGTCGTTGATGATGCGCAGCTCCGGCGGCCAGCGCAGGCTCTTGCATGCGTCGGCGACCGCATCGATCACAGAACCGGTGGAGGTGGCCGAATACTGCGGATACAGCGGCAGCACCAGCAGCCGGCGCACACCTGCGCGCTGCAGCTGTTCGATGGTGTGTGCCACCGACGGTTCGCCATAGCGCATTGCAAGTGCCACGCGCAGTGTGCCGGGTTGCTGCCGATCCAGTTCGGCCTGCAGGCTCGCCGCCAATGCTTCGCTGCCGACGCGCAATGGAGAACCTTGCGCGGTCCAGATCTTGCCGTAGGCGAGCGCCGAGCGTGCCGGCCGCACGCGCAGAATCACCCCGTGCAGGATCGGCCACCACAACCAGCGTGGGTAGTCGATTACCCGCGAATCGCTGAGGAATTCGGCCAGGTACGGCCGCACGGCCTTGGCGGTCGGCGCTGTCGGCGTGCCGAGATTGACCAGCAGCACACCTGCCTGAACGGACTGAACGGGCGGTGCGTCGGAATGGTCGGCAACGCCGGTATAGTGGTTGTTGCGTGGCATCGTGGCAGTCGTGGCTGGATCAGTCGTGGAGTCTGCCACAAGCCCGATGCAGCGCGATGTGCCCCGACATTCCCCCATCTTGTGTGGAGCTGCCCATGTTGAAGACCTCACTGCAACGTCTGCTGCTGATCGGCATGGCCCTGTTGCTGCCGGCGATGGCCGCGCATGCCGAAGATCCGCCGCTGGTGCGCGCCACCAACGCCGTGCGCGTGCTCAACGACATCATGCAGGCACCGGACAAGGCGATCCCGCAGGACCTGCTGCGCGATGCCAGGGCGATCGCGGTGATTCCCGACCTGCTCAAGGTCGGCTTCATCTTCGGCGGCCGCCGTGGCGAAGGCCTGATTTCGGTGAAAGGCCCGGACGGCACTTGGTCCAATCCCAGCTTTATCAGCATGACCGGCGGCAGCGTGGGCTTCCAGGCCGGCGTGTCGTCGACCGACGTGATCCTGGTGTTCCGCACCCAGCGTGGCGTGGATTCGATCGTGCGCGGCAAGTTCACGCTCGGCGCCGACGCGTCCGCGGCGGCCGGCCCGGTCGGCCGCACTGCCACCGCGGCGACGGATGGCCAGCTGCAGGCCGAGATCTATTCCTACTCGCGCACCCGCGGCCTGTTTGCCGGTGTGGCGCTGGATGGTTCGGCGCTGCGCATCGACTATGACGCGAACGAGGCTGTGTATGGCGCCGGCATCACGCCGCGTCGCATCTTCGAAGGCGGCGTGAGCAACGTGCCGGGGCCGGTGGTCGATTTCCGCGACCGGCTGGAGGAGTACACTTCGCGTTGATCGCGGAAGTGCTGCTGCGCTTCGCGCGGAGTCGTTTCAG
>DASZCB010000168.1:0-5522 GCA_035943575.1 Rhodanobacter sp.
CATGTCGTCATCAGTGCCGGTTCGCTGTTCGCCCCTTCGAAGGGGCTGGATACCAGCGACTCCTACGCCGTGACGTTTTCCAAGCCGGGAACCTATGCCTACTACTGTTCGATCCATCCGATGATGGTCGGCACAATCATCGTGCAGTGAGCGGGGCGGTCGAGCCGTCGAAGCGGTAGATGTCCATCGCCAGCAGACCCATGTCGATGCCCGCGTCGATCCGTTGCGCCTGCGCGTATGCGCCCGCCGCGCCCAGCGCCAGGAACAGCGGCAGCAGGTGCTCGTCGGTGGGATGCGCGCGTTCGGCGAACGGTGCCTGCCGGCGATAATCGAGCAGCGCGTCGATATCGCCGGCGGCGAGCTTCTGCTCGATCCAGTCGATGAATGGCTTCACGTAGGGCGCCTGTCGCTCGTCACTGTAGCCGGCGCCGAGGTCGTGCAGGTTGTGGGTGATGCTGCCTGAGCCAATCACGAGCACGCCCTCATTGCGCAGTGGTGCCAGTGCCTGGCCCAGTGCGTACTGATGTACGGGACCGAGCTCGGGCTGGATCGAGATCGGCACCACCGGAATATCGGCCGCCGGATACAGCAGACGCAACGGCACCCAAGCGCCGTGATCGAGTCCGCGTTCGGGATTGATCACCGGTGTCAGGCCGACCTGATCCAGTAATTGCATGACGCGATCGGCCAAGGCCGGATCGCCAGGCGCCGGATAGCGCAGCTGATACAACGCTGCGGGGAAGCCACCGAAATCGTGGATGGTCTCGGGTGTAGCTGCGCTACCGATCTGCGGCCGCCGCGACAGCCAGTGCGCGCTGGCCATCACGATCGCTTTCGGTCGCGGCAGCATGGCAGCCAATTCGGCCAGCCGCTTGCCGGTGAGGCCGGGTTGCAGCGCGGTCATCGGTGAGCCGTGCGAGATATACAGGCTGGGCAGGGTGGTCATGCGCATCGCTCCGTTGAAATCGACACCGCCATGATGGGGTCGCGGCGGGGATTTACAGAGGTCGTCAGAGGTCGTCAGAGGAAACGATGCGTTGCCGCACCGCGGCCTATCGCACCGCTGGCCTCGAAGGCGAGCGGTGCGATCCGAAGCACTTACTTGCGGCGCGGCGGCTTGCCGCCGCTGGGCCGCGGCTTGAAACTGCCGGGCTTCTTGAAGCCGCCCGGCTTGTGTGAGGGCGGCGCACTGGTGCCAGTGTCGGTGCCGTCCCACTCGTGGATGCGCAACTGCTGCTGCACTACCCACACTTTTTTCAGATGCTCGAACACTTCTGCGGGCATGCCGTCGGGCAGGTCGATCAGGCTGTAGTGGTCACGGATACTGAGGCGGCCGATGAACTGGCTTTCCAGTCCGGCCTCGTTGGCGATCGCGCCGACGATGTTGCCTGGCTTCACGCCATGCTCGTGACCGACCTCGATGCGATAGGTGCGTTTGCCTTCCTCGGTGGCATGCGCGCGCACCGGACGATGGCCGAAGTCGCGCGGCGGTGCGTTCTCGTGCGCTGCATGCTCGCGTGGCCGATGTTCCTGCGGCCTGGACTCGCGCGGCGGGTGGCTGGCAGCGGTTGTTTCACGCCCACTTGGTGGACGTCGCTCGCTGCTCGTGCGCTCGCGTGGTACCGCGCGGTCGACGCGCTCACGCGAGGCGGGTTCGTATTTTTCACGCTTCGGCGGCGCCAGCAGCAGCGGCTGATCGCCCTGCGCGATGCGCGCGAGTGCAGCGGCAATCTCGACCGCCGGCACATTGTGCTCCTGCTCGTACTGCTCGATCAGTTGCTGGAACTGGCCCAACTCGCCCTGCGCCAGCATGTCGCTGATGCGCTGCTTGAACTTGCCGATGCGCACGTCGTTGACCACCTCGACCGACGGCAGCTGCATCTGCTCGATCGGCTGCCGGGTGGCGCGCTCGATCGCGTTCAGCATGCCGCGTTCGCGCGGGCTGACGAACAGGATCGCATCACCGGCGCGACCGGCGCGGCCGGTGCGACCGATGCGATGCACGTAGCTCTCGGTGTCGTACGGGATGTCGTAGTTCAGCACGTGGCTGATGCGCTCCACGTCGAGGCCGCGCGCGGCCACATCGGTGGCCACCAGGATGTCCAGCTTGCCGTCCTTCAGCTGCTGGATCACCCGCTCGCGTTGCGGCTGTGCGATGTCGCCGTTGATCGCGGCGGCGGCCAGGCCGCGCGCCTGCAGCTTGCCGGCCAGTTCCTCGGTGGCCTGCTTGGTGCGCGCGAAGATGATCATCGCGTCGAACGGCTCGGCTTCCAGGATGCGCGTCATCGCATCGAGCTTGTGCATGCCGCTGACGAACCAGTAGCGCTGGCGAATGTTCGGCGCGGTGCTGGTGGAGGTCTTGATAGTGACTTCGACCGGATCCTTCAGATGACGCTGGGCGATCTTGCGGATCACGCTCGGCATAGTCGCCGAGAACAGCGCGACCTGGCGTTCCGGCGGCGTTGCCTGCAGCACCTTCTCGACGTCGTCGATGAAGCCCATGCGCAGCATTTCGTCGGCTTCGTCGAGCACCAGATACTTCAGCTCGGACAGATCCAGCGTGCCCTTGTCCATGTGATCGATCACGCGGCCGGGCGTTCCGACCACCACGTGCACACCGCGCTTGAGCGAGTGCAGCTGCGGGCCGTAACTCTGGCCGCCGTAGATCGGCAGCACCTGGAAACCGGGGATGTGTGCGGCGTAGCGCTGGAACGCTTCAGCCACCTGGATGGCCAGTTCGCGCGTGGGCGCCAGCACCAGTGCCTGCGGCTTGCCGGCGCGCGGACTGATGCGCGACAGGATCGGCAGCGCGAACGCGGCGGTCTTGCCGGTGCCGGTCTGTGCCTGGCCTAGTACGTCGCGGCCCTCCAGCAGCGGCGGGATGGTAGCGGCCTGGATCGGCGAGGGCGATTCATAGCCGACATCGGCCAGTACGCGCAGAACGTCGGGGTGCAGCGCGAGTGCGCCAAAACCGGACGGGACCGGGGCGTTGTCGGAAACGGGGGATGACATGGGGGTACCTCAAAACAGAAAGCGGGGCCGGGAATGCGGCGCGCAAGCCGTGCATTCTATCAGTCTCCGTGCCTGCGCGTGGCGGTTCTTGCTGAACGTGATGCAGAGCCTGCGCGCAGTTATGCTCTGCGCTGTTTTACGTGGCGACCGAGGACGACGATGGGCATGCTCGAAACGATATCCGAACAGCGCCTGCACGGCGGTGTGCAGGGCTTCTATCGGCATCATTCGGAAGCCTGTGCCGGACCGATGCGTTTTGCCGTATACCAGCCGCCGCAGGCCGCACGGCAGCTGTGTCCGGTGCTGTATTTCCTGGCTGGACTGACCTGCAGCGAGGAAACCGCCACGATAAAGGCGGGTGCGCAACAGCTGGCTGCCGAGCTGGGTCTGGTGCTGGTGATGCCGGATACCAGCCCGCGCGCGACCGGCATCGACGGCGCCACCGGCGACTGGGAGTTTGGTGAAGGTGCCGGTTTCTACGTCGATGCCACCGTGGCGCCGTGGTCGTCACGCTTCCGCATGCACAGCTACGTAGCAGACGAGTTGCCGACGCTGATCACCGGCCAGTTTCCGGTGGACGCCTCGTACAGCGGCATCTGCGGTCACTCGATGGGTGGTCATGGTGCGTTGACCATCGCCTTGAAGCATCCGGCGCGTTACCGTTCGGTGTCGGCTTTCGCGCCCATCGTGGCGCCCAGTCAGGTGCCGTGGGGACGCAAGGCGCTACCGCGCTATCTCGGTGACGATCCGAATGCATGGGCCGACTACGACGCCTGTGAACTGGTGCGGCGGCAGACGTTTCCCGGCACGATCCTGATCGACCAGGGCGAGGTCGATCAATTCCTCGAAGCCCAGCTGAAACCCGAGCTGTTCGACCAGGCCTGCGCCGAAGCAGGGCAGCTGCTGCTGTTGCGTCGGCATGCCGGCTACGACCACAGCTACTGGTTCATCGCCAGCTTCATCGACGACCACCTGCGCCACCACGCAGGCGCGCTGGGCTTGCTGTAGGTGTAACCAAGAAACGAATGTGGGAGCGGCTTCAGCCGCTCCCACAAGGCAACCCTTCGGCTAGGTTTAGGCCTTGGCGGCCGGACGCGAATTCGAGCGGCGGCGCTGGTTGCCGGCGGCGTGATCGCCACGGCCTTGCGGCGCATAGCCATTCGGGCGCGCCGAACCGGCGGGCTTGCCCTGGCGCGGCGCGCGCGATTGACGTTGCCCGCCACCACCACCGCCTTGTTTCGGGCGCGGTGCACCGGCATCCAGCCGCAGTGGTGCAGATGGCTCGTAGCTGGCGATCGGCGTGATCGCGATGTCCTGCTTGAGCAGTTTCCGGATGTCGTGCAACAGACCGGATTCGTCGTGGCTGACCAGCGACACCGCCAGGCCTTCCATGCCGGCGCGGCCGGTACGGCCGATGCGATGCACATAGTCTTCGGCGACGGACGGCAGGTCGAAGTTGATCACGATCGGCAGCTGCTCGATGTCGATGCCGCGGGCAGCGATGTCGGTGGCGACCAGTACGGTGACACGGCCGCTCTTGAAGTCGCTCAGCGCACGGGTGCGGGCGTTCTGGCTCTTGTTGCCGTGAATCGCAGCGGTGCGCAGACCGGAGGCATTAAGGAACGTTACCAGCTTGTCGGCGCCGTGCTTGGTGCGGCTGAACACCAGCGACTGCCGACGGCTGTCGACCGACAGCAGGTGCAGTAGCAGGTCACGCTTGCGGGAGGCATCGACCGGATGCACCTGATGGCTGACCAGGGTAGCGACTGCGTTCGGCGTCGAGACCGAGACCTCGCGCGGGTTGTGCATAAACTCCATCGCCAGCGTCTTGATCGCCGGTGCGAAGGTAGCCGAGAACAGCAGGGTCTGGCGCTTCTTCGGCAACGCCACGAGGATGCGTTTCAGTGCGGGCAGGAAGCCCATGTCGAGCATGCGGTCGGCTTCGTCGAGGATCAGCGTTTCCACGCCGGACAGGTCCAGCGTGCGCTGCTGCATGTGATCCATCAGTCGGCCGGGGGTGGCGATGACGATATCCACGCCGCGGCGCAGCGCGTTGATCTGCGGGCCCATGCTGACGCCACCGAAGATGGTGGTTGCGCTCACCTGCATCTGCTTGCCGTAGTCGCGCAGGTTTTCATGTACCTGGGCGGCCAGCTCGCGGGTCGGGGTGAGCACCAGTGCGCGCGGGCGGCGAGTCATGGTCTGACCGCTGGTGGACAGTTTCTGCAGCAACGGCAGCGCAAAAGCGGCGGTCTTGCCGGTGCCGGTCTGAGCGGCGGCGAGCAGATCGTGACCTGCCAGCGCGAGCGGAATCGCGGCGGACTGGATCGGGGTGGGTTGCGTGTAACCGTAATCGGCAAGCGCACGCAACAACGCGGGCGCAAGGCCCAGCGAATCAAAAGACATGTGACACTCCTGAGCAACCCGGAGTGTTCATACCGTGTTGCAGACTTGGGGAAGAGGGCGGCGGTGTGCCGCAGCAGTCAGAGCGACTGCGCCGGCAAGTATAA
>DASZCB010000169.1:0-2586 GCA_035943575.1 Rhodanobacter sp.
GATGACCTGCTCGGACAGGGTTCTGCCGCGGACATCCCAGGCGCGCAGGCGATAGCGTCCTGGGCGCAGATACAGCTTGCTCACGGTGTCGCCCTGCATGAATGCGTAGCGATCGGCGGCGATGGCGTCATTCGATTCATCGACGTAATGCGCTTCGACGACACAAGGCACGGTGACCTTGCAAAGTGACGTGCTGATCGTGAACGGGAAACGCTCGTTATGCAGCGTGAGCCACTCGGGACGCCGTGTATTGACGAAATGCGCCAGCATGGGTTGCGCGCGCACCATGTCGTGAATGATCGCCGAGGGTTGGGTGTACCCGCTCTCGACCGCACCTTGGCCTGTGGGAGGCAGAATCACATTGACGTCGTACAGGTCTGGATGCGCGCTCCAAGGCTTGCCGGTGGTGCGATTAACCAGCACGATGGGGCCGTTGGGCGCAAAGTCCTTGGCCAACTGCTGATAGGCGTCCGGTTCGCTTGGAATCTGCTCGCGGAATTCAGTCTGATCGATCGACAATGGTTCGATACCAGTCAGTTGCTGCAACCGCATAGCCATCGGCTGGGTATTACCCAGACGTCCCTTGGCCTTGTCGATATGCGCATAGCCGGCGTGGATGAAAATGCGGGCGTCGGGATCCTTGGCGAACACCTTTTTGTACAGATTGCTGGCCTGTCCGGTTTCGCGCTCCTGTGTCGTACCGTGGTCTACATCGTACGGTACGATCTTGAAGCCCAGTTTGATCGCCTCGCGTACGATGTCGCCGTATGAGGGTTCGTACAAATATTCGGTGCCGCTTGCCTTGGTTGGATAGCCGCGCTGCATCAGCTCGATATCCTTGTCGACCAGAGCCTCGGCGGCAAAATAATTGAATCCAAGCTTACGCAGGCGAGGTAGCAATGCCACCGTAAGTTGACGGGTGTGGGCGTCGTGGTGTGCTTCATTGAGCAGCACGATGCGACGGTCTGCAGCCAGTTTCACGATGACGTCGGCCGCGTCGGCAGATTTCCATTCGCCGGGGAGCGGAAGCACCATGTCTGCATATACATGGCTCTTTAGCGGGAAGTCGCGGATGGCTTCGTTGTAGAGGCCCAGTTCGTCCTCGATCGAGGAGAGCATCTGCATGGCGATTGTTCGATCGGATACCGGCAATTTTGGCAACAGATTGACCAGGTAGACGTACCGGGTCAGGTCATTGGACTGTTGTTGCAGCCCGTGGAACATGGCGATTGCGGCCGGCGTGAACGATTGCGCGATCGCGGTAGGCGCCGGGAATATAGCCAGACACAACAGGATGAAAATTATTCTGATCGGCATCTTGAGCGCCAGGATGGATGATTCGGATGGAGCGTGTATGTGAACTGGCTGTCAGGCAAGCCTCCCAACTGGCCTGTGTGGGTTTGCATATACCTGTTGAAGATGGGGCGCCAGGGTGCGGTTTTCCTGCTGCCGCCACTGCTCATGCCGTAGCAGCGGCTAGCACAAATAGCGTCGGCCATCCTTCTGCGCACTCACCGCAGAAAGTGCCTTGTGATCACCATCCTGATATTCCATCTCCTGCCATCTGAATGCCGATCGGATCAGGGGTTGGCTATCTGGATGACATGTTCATTCAGAGTGGCGTTGTTGGCATCTGCAGTACGCAGACGATATTTACCCGGACGCAGATACAGTACGTTTTCCACACTCGGCTGCAGGAAGAGATAACGATCCGCTGCAGCGGAGTCGTCAGACTCCTCCGCGTAATGCGCCTCAACCATGCATGGGAACTTCCGTGCACAGGATTCGGTATCGATACGGGCAGTGACTCGTTGCCCATCAAGCGTGAGCCAACCGGGTCGATGCCCATCATTGGCAGGCGGCAACACCGGATAGGTCTTGTCATCGACGGTCAACTGGATCGGACCTTGTCTGTAACTGGAAGGCACGGGATTGGACGGGGGCAGAATCACATTGAGGTCATACAGGTCTGGTCTGGCACTCCACGGAACGTGGGTGGTGGACTGGAGGAGCACGATGGGATGCACCGGAAGGAAAGTGGCAACGATCTGGGCATAGATGTCCATGACCGGCCTTTCCGGCATATCGCCAGGACCAATACCCTTCGAGTCCAACGGCTGCAGCATCGGTTGCCAGGTCGTCTCATACTTCCGCATGGCGTGCTTGAACTCGTGATAAGCCTCCACCTCGCTCTTGGGGTTTTCTTCCCGGATTTCCGTCTGGTCGATGGATAGTGGGGTGATCCCGCTGATCTCTTGCAGCTTCATGGCCATGGGTTTCACCGGGCCGAGCCTGCCGCGCTGCTTGTCGATGTGCGCATAGCCTGCGTGGACGAACAGCCTGGCTTTAGGGTCCTTGGCAAGGGCTTGCTCGTACAGATTTTTCGCTTGCCCGTCTTCGCGGTCCTGTGGTGTTTTCCCGGCGAAGTCGTACGGCACGATGACAAAGCCCAGCTTGATGGCTTCACGAACGATGTCGCCATAGAGCGGTTCGAGGAGATATTCACTGCCGCTGGTGGTGACCGGATAACCCCGCTTCATCAGGGAAGCATCGCGCTCATCGAGGGCTTCAGCCGCGAAGTGTGTA
>DASZCB010000170.1:0-8526 GCA_035943575.1 Rhodanobacter sp.
CTTCCTGCTGCCTGACGATAATCACGACACCATGTCTGAAGAGCGCCGCCTGGCGTTCCGGACATTCATGCTTGAGCTCTTTGAATGTTACCGTGCCGAAACAGACCAGAAGGTCTCGGTTCGGTTCTTTAACAAATTACTGTATGCGCTGACGATGCGGCCATTTTTTGCATCAGAGCTTCAGCATTACTTTGCGCGTAAGGATATTGTCTTTACGGTTTCGAGTGCAGGTGATATTGCTCCCGACGACATCCTTCGCGTCGCGGATCCAGAGCTTATGAAGCTAGGAATGAACGTCAGTTCGTCCACCCTTACGAACGTGTTGCGGAATGAGCGCCTGAACATATTGTCGGATGTTAGCTTCACGCTGCCAACGGCATGCCATGGCTGCGAATGGAGTTCCGTTTGCCGTGGTGGAGACATTTACCACCGTCACCGACGTGGTTCTGGGTTCGACAACCCATCCGTTTATTGCGAAACACTCAAGGCGCTGTTTGAGCGCATGGCCGAGACTGTTGTTCAGGCCGGCATGCCGATGGATGCGTTGGAGGCGCGGCTGCTGGCGCCGTTACCGAGGTTGGGGTAATGGCAGCTCCGGATGCCCATTCCTTGGCCAGGACATGCATGCGCCCTTGTATATTCAAGGATGCAACGAATTACCGCGGTGTTCTTGGTCAGCTCTTGTGTGAAACGATCGAGGTGCACATTACCGTCACCATCAACCGCGTAGAGCCTGTTTCGGCATGGGAGTCGCCGTTATCCTTCATTGAAGAGAACTTCGACCGCTTGAATCCGAGCAACGTTGCGGTGAGTCCTGGTATTGCTGGAATTCCGTTCGCGGAAGATGAGTGGACCGTGGCCTTGGTCCGGATCGCGATGTTGTTTGTGACCATGGGTGGCAAGGGCCAGTGGTCGGTGTATCTAAGCGAGCACACCAGCACATTGGCCTACTTGGGGTGCCACCCGATCCCGTTTATGGGCAATGTCCAGGTTATCTCGGACGGGAGAACTTGCCAGATTCGTTCGGTTTCGGGAGCCTGGGATTTTGCCCGACATGCGGATGCTTGGATCAACATGCGAGCCGACGAAACACTAGTGGTCACGCAGGGGACCCATGTGGTGGTGTTTGGCGGGGAGCATGCATTTGAGGACGCAACACTGACTGGCGGTCTCTCGCTCTCATCTTCTCCAGCCGCTGATATGCGTGCCAGTTTGACCCGTGCCCTTAATGCCATCGGCGCTTCCTATCCGGAAGGATTGCGCTGGATGAGTTCGGTCCTGAGTGGCGTCGTGTTTGTCGATACCAGAGATGGGTCAACGACCAGTGGCAGCAGCTCCAGTCATCCGGGTCTAATTTACGTGTCGCACCCCATTCACGACCACCATTTGGCGGCTCAGCTAATCCATGAATGCGCACATCAGTATCTGAGCCTGCTTCACGCTCGTTTTGAATTGGTCCCAAAAGATTGTGTCGAAACCTACTACTCACCATTTAAGCGCAACCATCGTCCGCTCTATAACGTCCTTTTGGCGCTTCATGCAGCGATCAACATCCGAGAGCTTGCGGGCCGGATGATTGAGGCAGGACTGCGAAGTGACTATCTGGTCGTGGAGCACGATCGCCTGGCGGCCGAAATTGATCAGATGTATGGTGATGTTCGGAACAGTTCCGCATGGACAGCTATTGGCCGCACCTTCGTCTGGGAACTGTGCGAAGCACTCGCCACGGAGGAATTGGCTAATGGACAGTGAATTTGGCCTTCGCGAAGAGGCCATGGCTTTTCACCGGGAAGGTAAGCGAGCACTGTTCTCCCCCATTTCAGGCGGTCTCCGTGTCACGTTGGTAGCGGCAAGCGTTCTCATCGTGCTGCTCGCGGTAACGTTAGCATTGCCCGTGGCCGTCCATTGCTCACAGAGTGAGTCGGTGAGCACCGAGAAGAAGATTCGGCTGGTGTTTTTCCTATGGCATGCCTCACCGTCGTCGAATGGCGAGGTGACATGCCAGTGATGGGGCGGCGGCAGCGGGTGATCTACCAAAGCGAGAATTCTGAGTGTGCATTGGCATGCTTGGCGATGATCGGCTGGCACCATGGCTACAGGACCGATCTGGCTACTCTGCGCCAGAAGGCCAATGTGTCCACTCGGGGGGCGAGTCTCCGCGATATCCTGGCCATCGCGACGCTCATGAGGTTGTCGGCGCGTGTAGTTTCAGTGGAGCCATCGACCCTGCGGCAGCTACGTTTACCAGCCGTGGCGCACTGGGATATGGCGCACTTTGTGGTAGTTCGCGCCGTAGGTCGGCGCCAGGTCACGATCCATGACCCGGCTCGCGGCGTGGTCAAATTGCCAATGGCTGAGGTCGGGAAGCACTTAACGGGCATCGCCATTGAATTTGAGCGTTTGCCCGACTTTGTCGAGGTTGATTCCTTTAAGCCTGTGAGACTCCGCGAGCTGTTAGTAGGCTCGGGAAAGTTGGGCGCTAGCCTGTCGATCATGCTGACGTTGGCATTGGCGACTCAGGCGTTGGCGGTTGTTATCCCCCTCTACTTCCAAATCATTATCGATCGGATCTTGCCACGGCAAAGTCTGGACACACTCTTGCTCGTAGGATGGCTGTTCTCGCTTCTGGTGGCCTTGGAGTGGGCCCTCAGACTCTGTCGAAACTTCATTGCACTGAAACTGAGCCGACGGCTAACTCTGTTCTTGTCGGAGTCCCTCTTGGCGCGGCTCTTGAAGCTGCCGCTGGGGTTTTTCGAGACGCGAAATATCACCGACCTCTTGGGTAAGTTCGACTCCTTGGAGGAAGTTCGCTCCATTCTTGCCGAGGACGTGGTTCGGATTGTCTCTGACGGTTTGATGGTCGTGGTAGGTGTTGTCATCCTTGCGTGCTACGGCACTCTGCTTCTGGGTACGGTGATTGGATGCGCCGGTCTTTACCTGGCCTATCGCATAACAACATTTGACCGGTTCAGGCTATTGAATGAGGAGCAGATCTATCGGCGGGTCTCGCAGCGATCTCACTTGCTGGAGACTATCCAGCGCATGCAGGCGGTTAAGTTGGGGTGCGCGGAAGATTTAAGGCGCATCGAGTGGACGCGCTTGCTGGCCAGTGATGTCGACGGCGACCTAGCTCTAAAGCGCTGGCGTGCAAAGTTTGATTTAGCTCGTGAGGGCACGTTGGGGTTGCAAACCGTTCTTGCCACGCTCATCGCATTTGCCGGAGTTCTCCACGGGGAACTGACGGTGGGGCAGGTGGTCGCGTTTCTGACATACATGCGACTATTCTCCATGAGTGCGTTCGGCCTCATTGAGGTTGTCTCCAAGGCCAGCGTCCTCGGCCTTCACCTCAACCGACTGGCGGACGTCGTTCGCCACCCAACCGAGGCCGTTACCGACGAGCTCATCGCGCACCATGCTTTGGATGGCCAGTCAACTCACCTCAGAGTCCGCGGCCTCACATTTAGTTATCCGGCCTCGCCAATACTTTTCGAAGACGTATCCTTTGACGTCAAGCGTGGCGACAGGTTGGTGATCACGGGGCCATCCGGTTGTGGTAAGTCCACTCTTATTAAAGTGCTTCTCAAGCTGCATGTGCCGACTGATGGAAACGTTTGGAAGGAGGGCCATTCGATCAAAGCGACGAAGCGCAACGTGTGGTTAGCCAAGGTGGGGGTGGTGATGCAGGGAGACCGGCTATTCAGCGGTTCCATTCGTGAAAACGTGGCCTTAGGACAGACGGCCATTGACGATGCCATGGTTCACAGTGCCTGCGAACTCGCTTGCGTGGCGGAGGATATCGACGCACTGCCACTTCGCTATGAGACCTTGGCTGGCGACCTCGGTGCAGCGTTATCTGGCGGACAAATGCAGCGAGTGCTTATTGCCCGCGCACTTTATCGTCAACCAACGCTTCTAGTGATGGACGAAGGCACCGCGAATTTGGATGGCCATTCCGAAGCGCGTATTTTGCACAATCTAAAGCGAGCGGGCATTACAACTATACAGGCCGCCCACAGGCAGCAAGTCATTGCCGATGCCACAGCTATAGTAGATCTTGCCCCTGGAGCTCTCCGAGTGCCGCGATCGGCCCGCATTGTTCTATGACCTCACTTGGAGACTCTATGTTAGTGCGTCGATTGCTGGATATGTTGGTGGCCGTGGGAGTCGGTGCGCTTGCAACAGGACCCGTATGTTCGACGCCGGCTCATTTGGAGCGAGCAAGCGTCAGCACTACGGGTGTTCAGGGCGATTTTTTTTCCGTCCGACCCGAGATCTCGGGCGACGGGAGGGCGGTGGCCTTTATCTCGATGTCGTCGAACCTGGCCACCGGCGTGACAATGCCAGGCATGAGCATTTACCTGCGTGTTCCTGCCAATCAGGCGACGACGCTGGTGAGCGCGAATGCAGACGGCGCTCGGGCCAATGCCCCAAGTGTTGATCCCACTTTTGCCAGCCGAGGGCGTTATGTGGTTTTTTCCTCGAATGCAACCAATCTTACGTCTGAGCGCACTTTCGGCAAGAAGCAAATCTTTCGCAAGGATCTGGTGAGCAAGCAGGTGGTGTTGGTGAGCGTTGATGCGGACGGCGAGGCTGCTGCGGGCGATAACGCCTACGCTTCCGTATCGGCGGATGGGAACATTATCGCCTTCACGTCCTATGCCGCCTTGGCTCCTGGTTGCACGGCTACTCACGTGAATATTTACGTGCGTGACGTGGCCCGGTCAAAGACGACTTGCTTGAGCGTCGGTAGCAATGGCGAAGAAGCCAACGACGGGAGCTTTCAGCCATCTATTTCAGCGGATGGTTCCAAAGTCGCCTTCCGTTCATCCGCCAATAATCTGGTTTCCGGCGATACCAATCGGGTTGATGACGTGTTTGTTCGCGATATGACGACCAATACCACAACCCTGGTCAGCGTCGGTGTGGATGGTGAGTCGGCCAACGCGGAGAGCACCGAACCTTCGATTTCAGGTGATGGCACTAGGGTTGCCTTTACCTCAAACGCAAGCAACCTCGTGGCGGGCAGCAACCACCACGTCGAGGAAATCTTCGTTCGAGACTTGGCGAAGGGAAAGACGATTCTTGCCAGTTCACGCGATGGCAAGACTTTCGCCGACGGAACGAGTGTGCAACCGCGTCTATCACTGGACGGGAACACGGTCGTGTTCATGTCGGCGGCGACTAACCTTACGCCACAACCCACCAACGGACATCGCAACATCTATGCGTTAGATCTAGCAAAGAAGCAACTTCGCCGGATATCCGTGGCCACCCATGGCGCGGACCTCAATGGTGACTGCTTCCAGCCAGCAGTATCCGCCGATGGCTCCATCGTGGCGTTTCGTTCCAACGCATCCAACCTGGTTGAATCCGATACAAACCTGACCGACGACGTGTTTGTGCAGGTGGCGTTGCCTTAGCAATGCAGTATGTTCCTACGTTGCCGCATCCACCTCAGACGAGCTGCCGTCGTCTGCATTGATGCGACTAAAGCATTAATTTCCGCCTGGACCGACCCTAACAGGGACTTTGAGGCTTTTGACATGAATGTGGCCCTGCACCAGATGCCATCACTTTACGCCATTCGGCAAACATCGACCGGGGTAACTGATTCTCGTGCGCGTGCCGGGCAGCCTGCTCGTCGGCCAACAACCATCGCGCCCGGCCTCCAGATTCTGATAGATCGCGGCCAGCGAAGTCCCGCCAAGCAAACTTCTATCAATTGCTAGCTTTCTGTAGCCGAACTTTTGGTATTTGGTAGCCAATCGCTGTTGAGATGTTCTGTGCTGCCGGCTCACAACCCAAGCTGCGTTCAGAGTGCGCTGTAGCCTTATGCCAGCTCCCACACTACCGTGGGAGCAGGCATACCTTGTCCGCTTACGTTAAAGCTTGTGTTTTGAGCTTAAAAAATTGGATTTTTTGCAAGAAATGTTCAAGGCCCCTCCACGGGGCCTTTTCTTTGCCAAGACGAATTTCATAGCCTGCTCTGGGAATGGCTGATCGAATGCATCGTCCCGATCATTTACTAAGACTGAGTCGGTGTTCTAGCAGGTCACGCCTGCCAACCGTGCGTTGCAAAGCACGCCAAATGTGAGCGCAATATACTGCATTTCACGACAGTAACTTATTCCTTGACGCCGCCGCCGACATCAAGCTAAATAATCCGCGATCCGGGCAATCCGGAAAGGGACAGAGACACAGACAGGGACAGAACGGGGGTTCTCAGGTGGTCGTTATCGGTGCAGTTCGTAACGCATGGACGGCATGTGCGTTGCATTCCCAGCGGTTGGCAAGTATCGGCGACGGGTTGTTGCCTCTACGGTTATGCCCGGATGAGTTCGATCGATTACACCGCAAGCATGGTCGTTGCCTGGTGCTTCGCGTTGCGTGGTGGATGCAAAGCAGAAATCTTACTTCTTCGTATCAGGACGTTGACGATGCCGATTCAGGTGGCGGTGTGGTAGGGCGCAGATCAGTGTCGACCGCGAGAGGATCGTGGTATTTGCGAGTGCGCTTTGCTGGTGATGCAAGCGGGAGTGGGATGGCGTTCCCGGAGTCATTCATTACCAGAAGTAAGCCGAGCAGAGTTCTTGCATGCACCGCTCGACTCGCATCGAGGTTCACATCAAAGTATTTATGGAAAATACAGCGTGGTATTGGAGGTCCTGCCATGGCATTGACAGCTACTGATTGCGTCGAGCTATCGAAAGGTCAACGTGGCGTGTTAGTGATCGGCCTTCTGGCATTCCTCATGGTCGGGTGCGGCAATGACAATCGGCCGGCGCCCAAGCCGACCATAAATCCCGATGCGCACATCTACACCACCATCCGCATCCTCGTCTCAGATCCAAGAATCGACGATGTTCAGGTGGATTCTGTGTGGGTCATCGGCAACCTTGGATGTGCACCAATTATCTATCCCGAGGGGTATGCCAAGATGCAACAGATCGGCGTTTCTGAGCAAGTGACAAAAATCGCCGGTGGTTATGAGACCAGACAACTTGAAGATCGTTTCAAGCATGACAACTGCCACTGGCGAAACGCCGCCATGAGCGTCTCATTCATGCAGCGGGGTAGGGAATTCGCATCGCTGGGGATGGTGCCTGATGAGCTTGGCGCTGGAGCGCGGCACACACTGATTTGTATTCAGCCTTTTAATATTAAGTCTGATCATTATAGTGGATTTTGCTATCCGGCAGAAAATTTGCCAACGCAACTTGAAAAAACACCTGGAAAATTCACAGTGACAGTGGAGGTCAAGTCATGACATTTTCAGTCAACGACGCCGTTGGGTTTTCGAACGCTGTCTATAGCCCTTTACCCGTAAAGGATCCAATCACGGGTAAATACAATCCACCAAAAATAACTATAAATGACATCGACTATACCGTAGTAGATGTATCCCCGCCCAACAATGTGGGTTACATGGGGATGATTCTGTACGACCCGAAGAGCAATACTGTCGTCGTCGCCAATCGTGGCACGCAAGGAGGCACCGACGCCTTTGTCGATGCCGGAATGGCCTTCACTGATGTGAACTTGCAGTGGCCACTTGCTTCGGCACTGGCACAGAAGGCGCAGAATATTGCCGCTACCACACACGCGAGTGTAATCGCTGTCGGTCACTCACTCGGGGGCACCCTCACGCAATTGCAGTGCGCTACGTACGGGTTCACCGGGTACACATTCAATGCCTACGGAGCAGCGCAGGTCTTCGGAAACTCAGCGCTGAATCCATCCGCACGAATTTACAACTATCGGACGATGTTTGATCTGGTATCGGACGGATCCACACAAATCGGTGACCCAGAGATCACAATTGAGACTCAGGCGGATCAGCAATTTGTAGCACGGCAGTCGATTTTTGGCACCACAGCATTGACCGCTGATTTGGTACCTTTAATTTTACAAAACCATTCGCTGAAGAATTTCTGGGGTTCTGATTCTGCCGTGGGCACGTACGACGGCAAATATACGCAAGCGATCAACTATCTTCCCAATCCGAGAAGTCCGGCTGCACAAGGGTTGGTAGATGAGGAAGAACAGATCGTTCGGATTGTAGCCAATCTCGTAAGAGCTTCTCTGAGTGCGGCGGCTGGTAACCCTGTACAGAGTGGTGATCTGAGTTATGAACAGTCAGCGGAATTCCTTGTCGAGGAAATAGCCGGTAACGATTTGGGTGGAATCAAGGCCATCATGCCGACCGACCCCAATTTATTGGCCAATGCACTCAACCCATCAAGTGCTGACAATAGTTATCGCTATTCGTTGGCAAATCTCAGTCCCGTTGTTTTACAGGGATTAGACATTTCAGGCCTTGGTAATTATGCCTTATGGGCACCAGGTTCGACCACCGGGCTAACCAGCGATTATTTGTCAGCAAGAAATTCAATGGTGCAGACAGAATTGCAATTCGCTTACGCTGGTGTCCCGGCGGGCGGCTCGATGAATGTCCCGGAAGACTTCACCTGGATATATTCAGATCTCAGCAAATCGGCGAATCCGCTTTTCACTCAAGCCGGTATT
>DASZCB010000171.1:0-5211 GCA_035943575.1 Rhodanobacter sp.
CTCGACGCTGAAGCCGTTCCTGTACGGCCTCGCGCTCGACGACGGGCTGATCAATTCGCAGAGCCTGCTGGTCGACGCACCGCAGGATTTCGGCGGCTACAAGCCGGGCAATTTCGACGAAGCGTTCAGCGGCCCTGTGAGCGTGGCCGAAGCGCTGCAGCGTTCGCTCAACGTGCCGGCGGTGGACGTGCTCGATCGGGTCGGCCCAGGCCGCTTCATGGCGCGGCTGGCCAACGGCGGCATCGACCTGGGCCTGCCCGACGGTGCGAAACCGAACCTGTCGATCATCCTCGGCGGCGCCGCTACCCGGCTGGAGAATCTGGTCGGCGCGTACACCGCGTTCGCCAACGGCGGCATCGCCGGGACGCCCCGCTACACGCCTGAGCAATCGGCGCAGCCGCGTCGGCTGCTGTCGCCCGGGGCGGCGTGGATCATTCGCGACATCCTCGCCAACAATCCGGCCGACGTCGAAGGTGCGCCGCTGGTCGGTGCGATCAACCGTCACGGCGAGGTCGCATGGAAGACCGGCACCAGCTACGGCTACCGCGATGCGTGGGCGATCGGCGTTACCGACCGCTGGACCGTCGGGGTGTGGATTGGCCGTCCAGACGGTACGCCTTCACCGGGCCAGTACGGCGCAGTGACCGCGTTGCCGCTGTTGTTCCAGATCACCGACATGCTGCCGCAGAGCGGCGGTCGTGCGCATGCGGCGCAGCCAGCCAGCGTGCGCACGGGCGACATCTGCTGGCCGCTCGGCGGCGGGTTCGACCGCACCGAGCCCAAGCTGTGCCGGCAACGCCGCACGGCATGGGTGCTCGACGGCGCGCTGCCGCCCACGTTTGCCGAACGCGACCTCGGCGCGTGGACTGCCGGCCTGGTTACCCTGCGCGTGAATGGCAAAGGTCAGCGCCTCAGCGGCACCTGCCACGCCAGTGACGAACACACGATGCAACTCGCACGCTGGCCGGCGCTGGCCACGCCGTGGCTGAGCGTTGACGATCGCAACAGTTCGGCGCTGCCACCACTCGCTCCCGGCTGCGCCGCCGACTCGCTCGACGTCGCCAGCCCGATCCGCATCGCCGGTCTCAGCAACGGCGTGATCCTGCGGCGCGCTCCGAACAGCGACCAGCCACTGCGCGTGAAACTGCAGGCATTGGGTGCGCAAGGCACCGTGCAGTGGCTGCTCAACGGCCGCCTGCAAGGCAGCAGCACAGGCGATGCGCCGCTGTCGCTGACCTTGCCGCAAGCCGGCGATTACCGCGTGACCGCTCTTGCCAGCAATGGCGCATGGGCATCCCTGCAATTAGTGGCACAGGATGCAAGGAAATAGGGTCAGACCTGAGCGCTCTTTGACTCTTCGCCGCTGTAATTTTCAGCCGATTATCGTCAGCACGTCGCTCAGTGTGAAGCTGGCAAGCGCCTTGATTCCAGAGGGTAGTCAAGATCCGAAAAACTGCGCTCCTTGATCTTTTGACAAGGAGCGCAGGTCTTCATGGCACCGGCGATGGGCAACACCTGTTCCGGTGCAAGCAGGTCAGGGCGATACGCTGAAGTTGACGGGGCCGCTCAGTACGCTGTAGCCATCGTTATAGAGGTACCAGGCGGTGTAGTTACCTGGCGTCAGGGCGGACGAGTTGAAAGCCACGTTGCCATTGGCGGTGGGGACGTACTGCCAGGTGATCGAAGCGGTGGATCCCGGCGTCTGCCCGGGGCTATAGATGCCTACCCAGTTGGTCGCGCTCTGCATGGCGCCGGTGGTCGCATAGTCGAGCACCACATTGGCACCCTGCGGTACCGCCGAGGTGACCGTCGACAGCGTGGGCGCCGACGGCGGTGGTGTAGCGGGTAAGAACGCATCGTTGGTCGGTGCGGCGTAGGCATCGTTGGCGGTCAGCGAGGCAAGGCCCAAGGCCTGCTCGATGGTGCGGCCCACATTGAAGTGGTTGTAGCTGGTGGAACTGCCGTAGCCCGTCCGCACCGCACCTTGCGAGTCCACCAGCATCGTTGCGATGTGATTGCCGGCACTGTTGAGCTTAATCGCCGACTCATCCCAGGTCAGGATCAGCAACGAATGCTGACCAGTCCATGCGGGCGAGTTGAGGATCGGCTGCAGAGTCTGCTTCAGCCAGCCATCCTGCACCTTCAGGCTCGCCGATGAGCCATTTCCCGAAGCTTCGCCGTCGTCGTAGTCGTCGGCGGCCAGCCAGGCGAAGTTCGGCGTACTCGCAGCTGTTTGAAGATCGCTATTGAGCTGGCTCAGGTCCACCAGGTGCGCCTGGCAGCGTGCGAGGTCGGTGCTGATGTTGGTGAAATTGATGAAGGGCGCGTCGTCCGGTGCGTAATACGAATCGTAGTTCTTGTTTGTGTTGCACGGCGTGCCCATGCCTTGTTCGTAGGCCTTCCAGGTTTTGCCGATGGCTTCGAGGCGATCGCCGAGGTGTGCGGAGGCAACGTGGATGTTCGGGTAGTAGATCGCGCCCTGGACGAAATTGTCGCCACCCGCGATAGCCAGGTAGTTCTCGTCACTGGGGTGGTAGGTCCCGCTTGAGTTCATCAACAACGTGCCGCGGTTGGCCAGGCTGTTGATGAAGGGTGCGTCGATGGTGTCGCCGATGACCTGGCTGTAGGTGGTGTTCTCCATCATGACCACGAAGACATGATCGTACGCGGGCACTTTCGATGCCGGGATGGTCAACGCCGGGGCAGGCACCGAAGTGGAGAGTGTCAGAGAGACGTTGTCGGCATAGCCGATGTTGTACGAGGCGCTGGTACCCACGAAGCGCAGCAGAACGGAGATCGCGCGCGTGCCGACGGGCACCGGATTGCTCATGGCGCGCGCCAGGAAAGCATTGCTGTTGCCGCGATCGCTCGCCGTTACCGTGGGCAAGATCGCCGACGAACCCAGCGGGTTGCCATTGGCATCGAGGAAGGTCGCGCCGAGCTCGGTATGCGCGCTGTAAGTGCCGTAGCCGCCCAACCAGCCGGAAAGCGTGTAGGTCGTCGTGCCGGCATCGATGGCGGCACTGGCTGCCGACACGTCCACGCGTTGTTGCAGCGCCGAGTCGCCATAAGGGCCGTCAGCGATGAAAGCCTTGCCGCGTGCCGGCGTGCTGGGCGTGGAGAAACTGGCGATGGAATAGCACACGACACTCGGATTGCCTTGAAGCACGGTCCAGCCCGGCACCGTGGTCACGGCGTTCCAATCCGACGAACACGCGGCGGCTTCGCCATCTCCGCCGACGATCAGATTCGCGCTGGTGTTGGTGGCAGCTAGCGCGGAGCCAGCTGGAATTGTCGCAACGATCAGCAGGGCGGCTGCGAGCGCCGCTCTATACGTCCCTTTCATGGATGCATGGCCTGTCAGCGCCCGTCATTGGGCCACCTCATCTTCTACGCGACAGATGACAACCATAGTTATCAAGTGTTACTTCGCTGCCTTGTTCGACCAGACGGCATGGATGCAGGGGCAGATCGATCCGAGCAAAGACAAGGTAATCGCCCTAAACGATCCGAGAGTGATCGGTGCCATGGCAAGGCCCTTTGCTTGGATAACTGTCGGACACGCAAGGCGCCCCTCCGGCCTTAGGCCGGAAGACGGGGTGCCTTTCAGCGCATTGCCGGACGCCACCGGTTGCTGCTCTCATGCCCCGGTTTGCCGGACCCAATTCTGGAGTCGACCATGAAGCCTGTTCTTGCACGCTCGTTCGCGCTCACCGCCTTGCTGCTGCTCCCATCGTTTGCGTCGCACGCGCAGGACAAGACAGCGAACGAACAGGGCACGTTTACCCTGTACAAGTTCGCCAAGGCGATCGGCAAGGAGACCTACACGCTGGCTGATGAGAAGGGCCTTCTGACGCTCCGCTCGGACTTCAAGTTCAATGATCGCGGCACCGACGTGCCATTGAAGACGGTATATACGGCCATCGATGCGCTTCATCCGGTCTCGCTCAAAACCGAAGGAAAAGCGTCTCGGCAGTCGCCGATGAACGATGTCTTCTCACTCGACCCGAAGCAGCAACATGTCGTGCTGGTACGCGACGGCAAGACGACGGACTACCCGGCGAGCGCCGACACCTTTCTGGTGGATGGCTATTCGCCCGTCGCCATGCAGCAGATGCTGATGCGCTTCTGGATCGCCCGCGGCAAGCCTGCGCAGATCGCCGCCCCGCCGGATGCCAACATCCATATCGAGCCAGGCAGCGATCTCACCATCACCGTCAACGGCCACCCTGTGGCCTTGCACAGCTACGTGATCAATGGCCTGGTCTGGGGCACCGAGACCGTGTGGCTGGATGACGATCAGAAGCTCGCAGCCGTCGTGACGGCCGATGCCGAATTCGACCACTTCGAAGCCGTGCGCGAGACGTACGAAGCCTCGCTCGCCCAGTTCATCCAGCAGGCCGCCAGCAACAATCTGGCCGCGCTCGCGCGATTGACCGCCACAGCGAAGCACGCCACTGGAAAGCACCTTGCCATCACCAACGTCACCCTCATCGACGGTACTGGCGCAGCGCCACACCGTGTAGCTGCGGTGTACGTGGAAGATGGCCGGATCACAAACATCCTGGCTTCAGGTTCCCTGCCAAAAGCCTCGGACAAGCTGGATGTGATCGACGGCGCGGGGAAATACCTGATCCCGGGGCTGTGGGACATGCACGCTCACTACGAGCAGGTGGAATGGGGTCCCATCTATCTGGCGGCCGGTGTCACCACGGTGCGCGACTGCGGCAACGAGTTCGATTTCATCACCACAGTTCGGGACGCGCTGCAGTCGGGACGCGGCATCGGACCACGACTGCTGATCGCGGGCCTTGTCGACGGCACTGGCCCCATCACGCTGGGTGCAGTCACGGCCGATACGCCTGATCAGGCGCGCGAAGTCGTTCGACGCTACAAGAACGCGGGTGCGGTGCAGATCAAGATCTACAGCAGCATGAAGCCCGAGCTGGTACCGGTGATTGCCGACGAGGCGCACAAGCTCGGCCTGACGGTGACCGGCCACGTGCCCGAAGGCATGACTACCGCGCAGGCGGTCACTGCCGGCTACGACGGCGTCAACCACATCAGCTTCGTTGCGCATGATCTGCTGCATATGGAGCGCGGCAAGCCGACGCCGCCGATCGACTTCACCACGCCGGACGCAAAGAAACAGCTGGCGCTGTTCAAGGCCCACCATACGGTGTTCGATGACACCACGGTGCTGTACCAGAC
>DASZCB010000172.1:0-10548 GCA_035943575.1 Rhodanobacter sp.
GGCCGGCGGTGAGGATCCAGCGGCCTTTCAAATTCCCGTTGTAATGCTGGCGACCCATCTCGACGAAGGTCTCGTAGGTGCCCTGCACGATGCCCTGCGAGCCGATGTAGATCCATGAGCCGGCCGTCATCTGGCCGTACATCATCAAGCCCTTCTTATCGAGCTCGTTGAAGTGCTCCCAGTTCGCCCACGCCGGCACCAGGTTGGAGTTCGCGATCAGCACGCGCGGCGCATCTTTGTGCGTGGGAAACACGCCGACCGGCTTGCCGGACTGCACCAGCAAGGTCTCGTCGTCGTTCAATTCGCGTAGTGCTTTCAGGATCGCGTCGAAGCACTCCCAGTTGCGCGCGGCACGGCCGATGCCGCCGTACACCACCAGCTCCGCCGGGTTCTCCGCCACCTCCGGATCGAGGTTGTTCTGCAACATGCGGAACGGCGCCTCGGTGAGCCAGCTCTTGCAGCTGAGCCCGGTGCCGCGCGGCGCGCGCACCACACGTGGTTGCGCCTTGGGTAAGGCAGACGTATCCATAGACCATTCCTTCAGGGGGAGGGGAAGTCGCCAACTTGAAACGCACCGATAAAGCGGTAGCGGTCGGCGGGATGAATCAAACGAACGTAGCTAGCGATATGCCCCCGCGACCACGTGCGTCGGGTCAACGTGAGCAGCGGTGCGCCAGGCTCGACAGCCAGGGTCCGTGCGAGTCGCGTGTTGGCGGCCTCGGCCTCGATGACATGTTCGATTCGCTGCAAGGGAGCGACGCGCATCAGATATTGGTGCGGAATTTCCTGATGAAAATCGATCTTCAGATAATCCGGCGCGCAAACGGGGTTCACAAACCGATCTTCGAGCTGCAGTGGCTTGTCGTTGGCGAGATGGAGCAGTCGCGAGTGGTATAGCGTGGCATCCCCCTGCAGCTCGAATTGTCGAGCCGTGGTGGTACGCGCCGATACAGGCTCAAGGATCAATACCTCCACGGTGTGCGTCTGTCCGCGCGCCACAATTTCGTCGCGAATGCTGCGTACTTCAAACATCGCCGATTCGGCTTTCGGCCCGGCGACGAACGTGCCTAGACCCTGCGTCCGCGTGAGTACACCTGCGTCGGTCAGCTCGCGCAAGGCGCGGTTGACCGTCATACGCGAGATGCCAAATTTTGCCGCCAGCTCGTTCTCGCTGGGCACGCGGCTCTGCGGTGGCCAGTCGCCGTTGGTGATGTGCCGAAGCATGTACAGCTTGAGCTTGAGGTATTCCGGTTGAGGTTGGCTCATAGTCTGAGCATCGCATGTATATACAACCATATACAACCAGGAAAAGTCGCTCCATGGCTACTTGTGCCCACGTCGGCTTGGACAGTCCTCCACGCATCGCCCGTGAGGTACGGCGTGAGCAGCATTTTAGTCGCCTAGGAATTATCTGATTCAAAACGTGAGGTACGTCACACAAAAATTGCAGCCATCAAAATGCGACGGGCGCCACGTTCACTGTCCGGACCAAGGGGCCGAGCCCGCCACATGACGGTTTCCCACATACCAAGGATGCGCATGTGTCGACGAGGACGCCGGCGGCAGTCGAGCCCCGGTCCCCCTGGGACCTGGCTGCCGGGATCTGGTTGCAGCAGAGGGCGGCGATGGGTGCTAGTGAGCATGTCGCCATATGACGAAGGCAGCTTTGCCGCGAACCGCCGGCAGGGCCATTAAGAGATGATGAGATGAGCGCTACACCGAAACTGGCATCAGTAAGCCATCCCATGAACACCGAGATGCAGGAGTCCTGCAATCGCGAGCTTGATCGACTGCTGCAGGAAGCGTCGGAAATCATCTTCGCCAACCTGTCCTTGCTGGATGGTCGAACCTATGCCATGTCATCGCTCGATCGGGTTGATCAGCAACGGATCGCCGCACTGAGTAGCTCCCTCCTTGCCCTCAGTGAGTCGTTTGCACGCGAGGTTCGTGGCGGTCTCTGCAGCTACGTCACCGTATCGATGGAACGGGGCTTCTTGGTCACGGTACGCGTGCCTACGGAGCCCGGCCGCTACACGCTCTCACTGTTCGTCGACAACTCGGCCAACCTGGCGATGGCGCTGCGCTGGGCGCTGGATGCAGCCAAGAAATTAACCACGCTTCTTGTCTCTATCTGAAAGCTCCGAAAACTTTTTCCACCGTTCTTTCAAGAGGGCGGTCTCGACGGCGCGAGTTTCGCCACTTCAATTCCGTTTCCACACAACTACCCTACAAAGGAAGATTTATATGGCAAAGATCAATCTCGAAGCACTGCGCAATCTCGATGGTTATATCGCGTCAGCGCTGGTGGACTCCGAAAGCGGCATGCTGTTGGCCGGTGATGGCTCGGGCGTCAACCTGGAAGTTGCCGCGGCTGGCAACACCGAAGTGGTACGTGCGAAGCGCAAGGTCGCGAGCGCGCTGAAGCTCAACGACTCGATCGAGGACATCCTGATCAGCCTGACCAAGCAGTACCACCTGATTCGTCCGCTCGAGACCAACCAGAAGCTGTTCCTGTACGTCATTCTGGATCGCGTCAAGTCCAACCTTGCGATGGCCCGCCACGAAGTGCGCAGCTTCGAGAAGACCCTCGAATTCTGATCGTCGATTTGCCGGTCACCTGACTGGCAAGGACTTTTCCAAGATCATTCTCGACATTGGTGGCGCCCCCTCTCGATCCGGGACGGGCGCCCTTTCCATGCACCGCCTAACGCATCATGGCCGCCCGATTCGCGATTCGTCCTGGTCGCCACAGGAATAAGTGATGAAACTCAGTATCAGTGTGGCCGGCCTCAGTGACGAATTGAGGCTGCGGCTTGAACTTGCCTCGAAACTGCTTGCCGCACACCGTATCCGAGCCCATCTGCAGGACTGGGATGGCACGAAGTGCGGTCTGGTCGTGGTTGACCTGGCCGATGCTTATGGTTTGCGCGTGATGGATCTTGCCCTGCGCCGCGAGATTCCAGTGTATGCATTTGCTACGGGTAACATAACGGTGGACGAACGCGTGCGCCTCATGCCGCATGGTCTGTCGGTAAAGCCGATGGCGCAGCGACTGCAGGAATTGATGATGCCTCCCGATCCGGTCGCATCAGAGACCTCGGATCCCCTTCTGGTAACGCTGGCGCGCAACCCCGCGTGGTCGTCGGGCGATGTGGCCGTGACCCATGGAAAGCGCCGCATCCTGCTGTGCAGGTCGTCCTCGCGCGTGTGGGCGAATACGCTGAGTGATCTGTTGTACTGCAAGGATCGGTTTGGCCTGCACGATTGGCAACTGCAGCCGATATCGGATCCGCACACGATTCATTCGGATGAACAGTTCTCGTCCAGCCTGGACAGCTTTCTCACCGAGGCTGCGCTGGCGGCCAGCCTGCCGACCTTTATGCCGGGGCGTTGGCGGCTGACGGAATGGCCCGATCTGGGTGCGGCACCCGAAGTGGTCGTCAGCCTGCGCGCAGCAAGCTTGCTGCTACGTCAACCCATGTCGGCGATCGAACTGGGCGGTCGCCTCGGCATCGATGATGTTGCCGTATCGGCCTGCCTGTGGGCGTTGCTGGCCACGGGCCTGCTGCGCAGCGAAGAAGGCGCGGCTGACCCATCACCCACGCCAGTCGTCACATCCCCGATACCGGCGGGTGGTCTGCTGGCCCGGCTGGCGCGCCGATTCGGCTTGATGTAACAAGCGCGCCCATATCAATTCAGGGGAATATCTAGATGTATAGCGATACGGCTGAGCCGATCAAGCTCGTGTTTGCCGGTTCCATGGGGGCAGGCAAGAGCACCGCTATCGGCAGTATTGCCGATGGCGAACCCATTTCCACCGATATGCCGATGAGTGAAGGCGCCACCGATACCAAGAGCACCACCACGGTCGCCTTCGACTTCGCCACCGTCTGGCTGAACGATGGCACCCCGCTGCATATCTACGGCATGCCGGGGCAGGACTATTTCAGCCACATGCGTTCGATCCTGCTGCAGGGGGCCCTCGGAGTCGTGTTAGTGCTGGACGGCATTGACCCGGATATCGGTTCAAGTTGCGAGGCGTGGCTGCACTCGCTGCGCGAAAACAACAGCCCCACTCATGTAGTCATCGGGATCACCAAGACCGATATGGCGCCTAACTTTTCACTGGCACCGGTGCGTGCAGCCTTGCGCCGTTGTGAGGTGACCATCCCGGTATTCACCTTTGATGCCCGCAGCACCGAACAGACTACTCATCTTGTGCGGGCGTTGCTCGTCTTGATCGGCTGACTCGTGGCATGCATGAATTGTCCGCAGCCTTTGCGCAGGTCGGCCTGCCTCTGAACTTCAAGCTCGCCGAGATGCTCGACGAGCATTTCAGCCATCGCACCGAACGTCGTGGTTGTGGCTATGCGCAGGCCACGCGCTGGCTGGCGACCCTGGTCAACCAGCCGCGCGACCGTCTGGATGCGTGCGATCTGCTGATATTCGACGATTGGAATCTTGCCAAGGTCAATGAACTGGCTCATGCCCTGATGGCACGAGGCGCGGTACATGGCTGGCGTGGCCTGGATCGGCCGCAGGCATGCGACGTGCTGGGGGTGCTCCCGGATGAGGCGCCCATGCTGGAAGAACTGCGAGGCCTCGATCCGCTCATGCAAGTCATCGCGAACCGGCTGCAACATGGCGAGAGCCATCGTCTGTTGGGCATGATGCGCGACTTGCTGGGTCCGGGGTATGAGGGGGGAGTGCAGGTACCGGCGATGGAGGCCAAGTCCACTGTCGGCAGCTGCCCGCAGGCGGAAGAGTTCTTTCTCGAAATCGCCCATCGGCGCGTGCGTCGCGGTGGCGCGGTGAACATCGTGGTCAGCGCGTCCGGTGAGCCGCTGTTGCTGGAGAAGTTGCGGCTTGGCGAATCGCACTCGGCGGTGAGTCTGGCACCCATCGTCCTCAACGGTGTGCTGTTGCCGCCGGGCAGCCTGTGCGCGATCGGTCATGCCGCCGGCTTTCAGCTCGCATGGGCGCGCACACCGCATGGCCATATCGTTCCGATCGGTGACATCGCGGCGATCCGCTTCCTACGGCTGACCACACTCAGCGTGGAGCCGAACGACCGCCTGCGTGCGTTTTCGGTCATGGTCCAGGCGCAACATGCCGCCGGACTGTTTTCGCCGCTGACGACGACGCTGGCGCAACTGTGTGAATTCGCAGCCAGCGAGCTTGCGAGCATCAGATGAAGCTGGGCATGTATTACACCCCGGCGTACGCCACGACCGATTCGCCGCTGTATGCGCGCCTAGCGGTTGCGGCCAGCAAACTGCAGAGGTTGGGTCTGGTGGAGACTCTTGTGCCGCCGCTGTTGGATACCGATTGCCTGCGCGGCCTTCACAGCGATGCGTATCTCGATGCGTTTCTGCAAGGGCGTGGCACCTTGGCCTCCAGCCAAGGCATTGCATGGACCCCGGCGATACGCGATGCGGTGCTGGCGATGCTGGCCGGCCAGCTGGCCGGTGCCAGCCACGCGCTTCAGCACGGTCTGGCGATGAACCTGGCACGCGGCTTTCATCATGCCGTGCGCGAGCGTGGTGGCGGTTACTGCGCCATCAACGGACTGGCGCTGGTGGCCGCACAGCATCCGCGATTGCGTGTGTTCGTGCTCGATTGCGACGAACATGGTGGCAATGGAACAGAGGAGTTCGCTGCAGAGTTGCCGAATCTGTATGCGATGTCGATTTTCGGTTCGCGTTATGGCTGCAACGGCGGCGTGCGTTCGCAAGCGGCTCAGGTGCACGTGCGTGCACAGGGGTTTGCGCGCTATGCCGAAGCGCTCGACCAGGCTTTTGCATGGATGGATGTCGTCAAGCCCGATCTGGCGCTGTACCAGGCCGGCACCGACTGCCACTGGCGTGACCCGAAGAGCCGTGTCGGCTTGAGCACGCGCGAGCTGTTCTGGCGCGATCAGCGGGTTTTCGCCGGATTGCGCCAACGCGGCATTCCGGTGCTTTTCGTGGTCGCCGGCGGCTACCAGGCGGCCGAGAACATCGCCCGGCTCAATGCCAATACCGTGCGTGCCGCCCGGTTCAGTCATCTGTTTCCAGTGCGCAGTGACTGGGCTCTACCTCACTAAACGCGGACATATAAAAAGAGGTCTCACTATGGTCAGAATGCATTACTGTGTCCGCTTTCGAAGGCAGGCATTGGCTGTCTTAGGGAAGTAAAAGAATCGCGGCCCGGAGAGCTGGATAGGTACTGGGCGAATAGTCGACCTGTTTAAAGGAAGCGTCCATGACTACGCACGGTGATCCATTTCAGAGGACTATCCCGGGCTACCTGGGGAATATCATGCCAGTGCTCGTCATCGCCGTGCTCTTCGGCGTAGTCCACATGTTGACCAACGGGCAGTACGGTTTTCACCGGGACGAATGGCAATTCCTGAGCGATGCACAGCATCTGGATTGGGGTTTTGTGCCTTACCCGCCTTTGACTGCTGCATTGGAGTACTTGGGCCTCAAGATGTTTGGCCTGTCACTCGTGGGTCTGCGACTGTTTTCGGTGCTCGCGCAAGTCCTGGTGATTCTCGCCGGTGGCCTCATGGCTCGTGATCTGGGGGGCGGGCGGCGGGCGCAGACCTTTACGGCCATCGCGGTAGCGCTTTCGCCATTGCCGATGTTCTGGGCGACGGAATTCCAGTATTCCTCATTCGACCTGTTGTGGTGGGTGCTTATCGCCTGGTGCGTAATTCGCCTGATGCGTGACGATGAGCCCCGCTGGTGGGTGGCGATTGGCGTACTCGCCGGCCTTGGCCTGCAGACCAAATATTCGATCGCGTTCGAACTCGCTGGCGTGCTGGCGGGGGTGCTGCTCACCGACGCACGGCGATATGTTACGAATCGCTGGTTCTGGGCCGGTGGCGCCATCGCGCTACTCATATTTGCCCCCAACCTCGCCTGGCTCATCCGGCACGACTTCGTTTCCTACCATTTCCTGCAAGGCATCCATGCGCGCGATGTACATCAGGGGCGCGCGGACGGCTTCCTGCGCGATCAGTTTCTGTTGAATGCCAACCTGTTCTCCGTGCCTGTCTGGCTGGCGGGTTTGTTCGCCTACTTCAACGATCGCCGCTATCGCATACTTGCCTGGATGTACGTGGTGCCAGTGCTACTGTTCCTGTTGGCCCAGGGGCGCTTCTATTACACCGGCGGTGCTTATCCCACGCTGCTGGCCATGGGGTCAGTTGTGGGCGAGCGATGGTTGCGCACGCTGCGCCCTGCATGGCGTGTTGGGATCACCACGCTGATATTTACGGGCGTCTTCGCCATCGGCATCTATGCGACGCTTCGCATCGTACCCATCGCATCAAGCGGCCCGTTACGAGACTTTGCGCTCCAAAACAATGGCGACCTCCGCGAAGAAATCGGTTGGGACGAACTGGTCGCACAAGTGGCAGCCATTCGCGCTGCCTTGCCTACCGAACAGCAAGCCAACCTGGGCATTGCCGTGGGCAACTATGGCGAGTACGGCGCCATCGCCTTACTGGGTCAGCACTACCACCTACCCACGCCGATCACTACGATCAACTCTGGATGGCTACGTGGCTACCCGCACACGCCACTCACCACATTTATCGTGCTGGGAAATTCGCACGAACGCGCCGATGAGCTTTTCATCGATTGCCGTGTTGCTGGCCACACGGCCAACGCTTTGGGCGTGGCCAATGAGGAAAGCCAGGATCACCCTGATATCTTTGTGTGCGGCCCCACGCGCAAGCCATTGAGCGAACTTTGGAAGTACGGGCCAGACTTTGGATAAGTTGTCGCTCAACCTGGCAGATGTCTGAAGGGATGTATGCTGTTGGCGATGTCTGCAACCCAAAGTATTCATGCATGAATGGATAGTCCCAGAGGCGTCGCGCGGGCAACGTGAATAGGCGTAGCGGCTCTATGTACGTTAGCCCTCATGCGAATGCGTCGTGCAGGGTGACTTGGTCCATTCGGTGCGTCCACCGTCCCCTGATAACGGTGTCCGCCACTTTTGATCACTAGGCCTAGATTGGTGCTTGCGGGCAGAGCGAACCGCCGCCACCGCATCCGCGATATTGCGCGCGGCTACGGCGTAGGCACTGGCCTGGGATGTCATATATCCACCCATGCACTGGTTTGTGTCCGTGCCGGGTGATTACTTATAAAGAGAGGGGTGTTCAGTTACGCGCGGCGTGCTGTGGCGAAGCCGAGGCAGCGCAGTGGACCAGCTTTGTGGCCACATCCTTGTGTGGGCGTTCCCATGCCACGTCGGAAAGGCCCAATCCGCGTCGCCTGGTTGAACGCGCGTTCTCGGACGAATGCCAGGCTGGCCTGCGTCAGTTCTCGCTAAGGATTCGGAACGCAGATGCGTCACTATCCCATAGCGCCGCCGTGAGCATGAAGTCATTTCACATTATCTTCATTTCATCAAATCCACTCTCCACGTGCACGTTGTAATAACAATTGCGAGACTGGGTGCGGCGCTATGGCATGTCGATAATCGACGATAACCGAGGCTGGTATTCGCAGCATTTCGGCATCGACTTCTCCGATTACGATCTATTCGACAAGCGCTACGGCGGCGATGGCCTACACCAGGAAAACGAAGTCGTACCGAGACTCCGAATTTCGCGAATTCTTCTAAACCAAATCCTGCTGGGCCTGAAGGCGAAAGGCAAAATGGTCCTCGTCATCAGCTACGACGACCGCTACTATCACGTGATCGACAGGGTGGTGAAGTTCGAAAACAGGCGGCTGCTCGTGGAACTGCAGAAGAAGGCATTGACCTTTGTGTGAGGGCGCGCGGGTTACTCAACACGGGCAGCTAATCGGTGGGGATCATGTGTCCAGATAGCCAAATGGAAAGTTCGGGCCGGGAAGTTGTACGCAAGACGTTGGTGGCGGATATCGTGGCGGCAGATCACCGGCACCTAG
This sequence comes from Rhodanobacter sp., assembly GCA_035943575.1. GTDB lineage: Bacteria > Pseudomonadota > Gammaproteobacteria > Xanthomonadales > Rhodanobacteraceae > Rhodanobacter. The sequence continues at coordinate 8,913 of DASZCB010000172.1, forward strand.
TCGATCGCTTTCGCGCACTGGCCGACATCTTGCCGGACTATCCTGCGATCACCTTTCTCGATCGCGGCGAAGAGCCAGTCTTGACCTTGACGTTCCACAAGCTCGACTGCAAGGCCCGTTCGCTGGCGGCGTGGTTTCAGCAGCGGGGCGCCCAGGGTACGCGCGCGATCATGTTGTTCGATGCCGGTGTCGAGCTTGTTTACAGCTTTCTCGGTTGCTCCTATGGCAGGGTGATCGGCGCGCCGATGCCGGCGCCGGCGTCGAGCAAGCTGGACCGTTATTTGATTCGGGTGCAGAACGTCATACGTGATGGCGACGCACGTTTCGTGTTGACCACCTCGGCGATCAGGGATCGCCTGCGTGCCGTCGTCAGCACGATGCAGGGCTTTGAGCAGGTCGAATGGGTCGCCGTGGACGAGCTGGGCGATCTTTCGTCCGCGTGGGTGGAAGAGGCCATCGACACATCCGAACTGGTCTATCTGCAATACACGTCCGGTTCAACCTCCATCCCCAAAGGGGTGATGGTGACGCACCGGAACCTTATGAGCATGGTGCGGTACGTGGGTCATGTCGGCGCGTATGCGCAACAAGGTTCTGCGGCCGTCTGCTGGATGCCGTACTTCCACGACTTCGGCCTGATCGACGGTCTGCTCGTGCCGCTGGCCCATGGCATGCCGGTTTACCTGATGTCGCCGTTCGATTTTGTACAGCATCCGATGCGCTGGCTCAATGCCATACATCGTTTCCGTGCATCGCATAGCGGCGGGCCCAACTTTTCCTTCGACCTGGTCGCGCGGAAAAGCACGGCGGCGGAACGTAGTGCGCTGGATCTGAACTGTTGGCACCGTGCTAATAACTGTGCCGAGCCGATCCGCTGGAGCAGCGTGCAGCGCTTTCTCGATGCATTTGGACCGTGTGGATTCGCCGCCGAGGCAATGGCGCCCATGTATGCGCTGGCCGAGGCAACGCTGGCTGTCACCATGGCCGATGGTGCGCCCCAGCTTTTTTGTCTGGACCCGGAAGCGTTCGAACAGCACCAAGTGCGCCTGGTTGCAGAAAGCGAACCCGCACGGCACTTGGTGGGTTGCGGACAGGTATTCACCGGGCAATGGCAGGTCGAGGCGCGCATCGTCAATCCTGATACCAGGGAGCCAACGCCCGAGGGCGAGGTGGGCGAGGTGTGGGTGCATGGCGATGTGGTTGCCAAGGGCTATTGGAATAAGCCAGTGGAAACGGAAGAGAAGTTTCGCGCCAGGATTGTGGGTGTCCCTGATCGGGACTTCATGCGTACCGGCGATATGGGATTCATGCGCGGCAAAGAACTGGTGATTTCTGGGCGCCGCAAGGACCTGATCATCGTCGAAGGCCGGAATCATTACCCACATGATATCGAGACCACCGTTGAGACGGCGCTGGAGTGCCTCAGGCCCGGATGCAGCATTGCCTTTTCGGTGGAGACCGAGGAGCAGGTGCATGTCGTGCTCGTGTGTGAATTGAAGAGCGAGTTCGTGTTGGCCGAAGACACCGGCGATGGCGGCTCCGTGGCCCATGTCGTGGAGCGCAAGGAACTGGAGCGCGCAATCCGGCGCGAGGTGTCGCAGGAACACCAGCTGCGCGTGCATGACATCGTCTTTCT
>DASZCB010000173.1:0-3002 GCA_035943575.1 Rhodanobacter sp.
GACCTCACCGTCAACGTGATCAAGCCCAAGCCGCTGACCAACATGCGCGCCTCAGGCAAGGACGACGCCATCCAGCTGACCCCGGCAATCAAGTTCTCGCTGGAACAGGCGCTGGAATTCATCGAGGACGACGAGCTCGTCGAAGTCACCCCGAAAGAAATCCGCCTGCGCAAGCGTCACCTCAGCGAAAGCGACCGCAAGAAGGCGTCACGCGGTTGAGCCGTCGCTTCATGTGATTGAGGAGAAGGCCGCCGCAAGGCGGCCTTCTGCTGTGGCGGTCACGGCGCAGCAGCTTTTATCTTCGCGCCCATCACGCGCAAGCCCGGCCGTTGCCGCGCCAGCTTGCGCAGCAACTCGGCAAACGCCTGCAGATCATCGTGCCACGGCGAAGCATCACGCCAGTACAGCGAGATCTCGCGACCGGGCGCCTGCCCCTTGAGTTTTGCCAGCACGATGTTCGGCATCGAGGCCAGCCGCTCGTGCGCCAGCGCCGGTACCAGCGCATAACCACCGCGCAGACTGACCAGCGCGGCGAGACTCTCCAGACTGACGTCCTGCACATGACCGTGTTCGCCGCCATCACCGTCGAGACCGTCGGCATGGCTCTCGGCCATCAGCGTGGCCTCGGCCGGGTCGAGCTGATCCAGCGCGATGCTGCTTTGCCCGGCCAGCGGATGATCGGCGCGCAGCATCAGCTCCCACGGTTCGGTAAACAGCGGACGCATCGCAATGCCGCTGACGGCCGGCGTCGGCGGTGCCAGCACCGCATCGAGCTCCCCTTCATGCAAGCGACGCAGCAAGCCACGCGGTTTGCCTTCGGAAATGCCCAGCCGCGCGCCCGGAAAATGCTGCGGAAACGGTGTGATCAGGTGTGGCAGCAGATACGGCCCCAGCGATGCCGGCACGCCGAGGCGCAATTCGCCGCCAAACGCCACTGCACCGGCACGAGCGACCTGCTGCAAATGCTCGGCAGCAGCCAGCACAGCATCAATCTGCTGCAGCAGTCGCTGGCCGCCCGCGGTCGGCACGATGCTGCGTCCGCCGCGCTCGAACAGCGGTGCACCCAGCGCCTGCTCCACCTTCTGTACCTGATGCGACAACCCGGACGGGCTGATGTGCATAGCCCGCGCTGCGCTGTTGAAACTGCCGTGACGATGCACCGCCTGCACCAGCGCGAGGTCGCGCAGCGAAACGGCCGAAAGGGTGGTCGAAATCATCGAACGCTGCATGTCATCAAAGGCGTTTGTGTGTGCGGAGCATCGGGCTCATCCTGTGCGGCGTTGTCAGCCACAAGCGTTGGCGCAGTTTACCCGCCGCGCCGGCCGAAGCACGCACTCCAAGCACCTTTCGCGCACCGTCAACATGACGGATCGGTTCGCGGCCGCAGGGGGTTTGGGCGATAATTGCGTTTTTGCCGGGCCGGCAAGTACCCGTCGCCAACGTTCAGCCATCCCAGCCGCAGGATTCAGCCAGGAGCACGTCCCCATGAAAGATACCTTTTCCGTACGCGACACCCTCGAGGTCAATGGCCAGCGCCATGTCTTCGCCAGCCTGACCAAGCTTGGCGAACACTTCGACCTGAAGCGGTTGCCGTATTCGTTGAAAATCCTGCTGGAAAACCTGCTGCGCCATGAAGATGGCATCGATGTCACCTCGAAGGAAATCGAGGCGATCGCGAAGTGGGACGCCAAGGCCGAACCGGCTACCGAAATCGCCTTCACGCCGGCCCGCGTGGTGCTGCAGGATTTCACTGGCGTGCCCTGTGTGGTCGATCTGGCTGCGATGCGCGATGCCGTGGTGAAGCTCGGCGGCGACGCCACCCAGATCAACCCGCTGGCGCCGGCCGAACTGGTGATCGACCATTCGGTGCAGGTCGATGTCTACGGTTCGGACAGTGCGCTGGAGCAGAACGTCGCGATCGAATTCGAGCGCAACCAAGAGCGCTATTCGTTCCTGCGCTGGGGCCAGAAGGCGTTCAATAATTTCAAGGTGGTGCCGCCGCGCACCGGCATCGTGCATCAGGTGAATCTGGAGCATCTGGCCCGCGTGGTGTTCACCGCCGACATCGACGGCGAGAGCTGGGCCTATCCGGATACCGTGTTCGGCACCGACTCGCACACGACCATGATCAACGGCCTGGGCGTGCTCGGCTGGGGTGTCGGCGGCATCGAGGCAGAGGCGGCCATGCTGGGTCAGCCCTCCTCCATGCTGATTCCGCAGGTAGTCGGGTTCCGGCTCACCGGCAAGCTGCCGGAAGGCGTCACCGCCACCGACCTGGTGCTCACCGTCACCCAGATGCTGCGCAAACTCGGCGTGGTCGGCAAGTTCGTCGAGTTCTTCGGCAACGGCCTCAAGCACCTGCCGCTGGCCGACCGCGCGACGATCGCCAACATGGCACCAGAATACGGCGCGACCTGCGGCATCTTCCCGATCGATCAGGAGGCGCTGAACTACATGCAGCTGTCCGGCCGCACGGCTGAGCAGATCAAGCTGGTCGAGGCGTATGCCAAGGCGCAGGGCATGTGGCATGACGAGAACACGGTCGAGCCGACCTTCACCACCACGCTGGAGCTGAATCTGGCCGACGTGCGTCCGTCGATGGCCGGTCCCAAGCGTCCGCAGGACCGTGTGCTGCTGGAAGGCGTGCGCAAGAGTTTTCATGATGCGCTGATCGGCCTCACCGCAGGCCGCAAGCCGAAGGTCGACACGATCGAGCGTTTCGCGAACGAGGGCGGTGCGACCGCCGTTGGTCACGATGAAAGCGCGCTGTCGGAAGGTCCGCACGTCGAATTGAACGGGTCGAAATTCCATCTGCGCGACGGCGCCGTGGTGATCGCGGCTATCACCTCGTGCACGAATACCTCGAACCCGGCCGTGATGCTCGGCGCCGGCCTGGTCGCCAAGAAGGCCGCCGCGCGTGGCCTGAAGGCCAAGCCTTGGGTGAAGACATCGATCGGACCGGGTTCGCTGGTGGTCAGCGACTATCTGAAAAAGACCCACCT
>DASZCB010000174.1:0-9154 GCA_035943575.1 Rhodanobacter sp.
TTGTGGCGTACCAGCGGCACGTCCTGCGGGCGCGCCATGTAGGCGTTGGAGGAGAACAGACCGAGGAAGCGCTGCTCCGCCACCGCCCGGCCATCAGCGCCGAACTTCAGCACGCCGATGTAATCCATGTAACCGGCGCGGTGCACGTGCGAGCGCGCATTGGTCTTGGTCAGGATGATCGCGTCGGTGGCGCCGGACTGCGGCAACTCGCTGGCAGCCAGCGTGCGCAACGAGCGCGGCGCCATCGTGCGATCGTTGTTGCGCAGGATGCCCAGGCCGGAGGAGTCGATCGCACGTAGCACGCGGTCGCCGTCGGCATCCGTCACTTCGTACTCGCGATAGCCGAGGAAAGTGAAATTGTCGTCGGCGATCCAGCGCAGAAACTCGCCGGCCTCCTGCACCGATGCCGCATTCAGCGGCAGTTGACGCTGCGGCAGTTCGTTGGCGATCGCCAGCGCCTTGTCGCGGATCGCCGCCCAGTCGTTCACGGCCAGCCGCACGTCTTCCAGCGCAGCCTCGACTTGCGCCTTCAGCTGCGCCTGTTCGGCGGCGTCGGCGACCCGGTCGATCTCGAAATGCATGATGGACTCGGGCGCACCCGCCTCGTCGCCGAGGCCTTGCAGCTTGCCGGCTGCATCGCGCGTCGCTTTCAGCACTGGATGAATCACCGCGTGGATCTGCAGCCGCGTCGACACGATCATGCTGACCGTATCGACCAGGAACGGCATGTCGTCGGTGACGATCTGCAGCAGGCTGCGGCCGGCATGCACATCCGCCGGGCTGAGCACGCGCACCGCGGCGCACCCGGTCGGGCGCTGCTGCATGAACTCCAGCAGGCCGCCGATCAGGGCCGCCCATTGCGTCGGCGTGTGCAGGCTCACGTCGCTGCCACCGATGCGCGCGAAGAAAGCCTGGCTGAAGACCTGCGCCTCATTCAGACGCTGGGGCGACAAACCGCCCTGTTTCAGTTCTGTCAGCACTACAGACGGAAGGGAGGAATCGGTCACCGCATGGGTCGCATTCATGGCATCTACTGGTCGGTGGAAACGGGGATTGAGAATGGGGATAAAAAGCCTTGAAAGGATACGCCGCGAGGCAAGGCGAATCCACCCGCGCAGCCCGGCCTGCACCACGCCCGCACGCATGGGTCGCATGAATCGTGATGCTTTCCGCGGATCGCGCAGCAGGTTATCGACGAGGCCATGCGGACGCGCTGCGTGATGCCTTCGTCTCGTCAGACCATCGCGATGACACCGACGCGTTTCGAACCTCGCGCCTGTGCGATATCCCCAACGCAACATCGGGAAAACGCTCTGACTCGTTTGTTCACAGCTTCGGCATGCGTGTCAACGACTGGATTCCTGCCACCGATAAAATATAAACTGATCGGTATAGTCTGATGATCGAGCGCCTGACTGCGCGCTTTGCGTGGCAGTACCGACATTGAGTCCGGCGGCCCTGCCGAGACCCGACCAACCTATGACACAAGACAGAACGGTCTCGATGCGGTATCTGGTCTCCGGAAATGCCCTACCGCGCTCTGCCACTCCCCAATCCCCCGATCAAGCAAGTTCTGGAGCTCCCATGAAGTCCTCGTTACTGAGTACGCCTTTGTTGTGCCTGAGCGTGCTGGCGCTGGCCGCCTGCGGCAAAGGCAATGAACAGGGGCCGCCCCAGATGCCGCCGCCAGCAGTAGGTGTGATCGCCGCACAGCCGCAAAATTCGCCGCTGACCCGCGACCTGGTCGGTCGGCTGTCGCCGTATCGCAGCGCCGATGTGCGCGCCCGCGTGCCCGGCGTGCTGCTCAAGCGAAGCTACGACGAAGGCACCAATGTCAGCAAAGGCCAGTCGCTGTTCCAGATCGATCCGGCGCCGCTGAAGGCCGCATTGGCCGCCAGTTCGGCGGCGCTGGCGCAGGCCCAGGCCACCTATACCAACGCCAAGGTCGCCGCGCAGCGCGTGCGTGAACTGGCGCCGAAGGGCTACGTCTCGAAGTCCGATCTGGACAATGCCCTGGCCGCCGAGCGCAACTCGGCCGCCGCAGTGCAGGCAGCGCAGGCCAACGTGCAGACCGCACGCATCAACCTGGGCTACGCCAGCGTGACTTCACCGATCGACGGCCGCGCCGGCCAGCAACAGGTCACCGAAGGCGCGCTGGTCGGCAACGGCGAAGCCACCTTGCTCACCACCGTCGACCAGATCGATCCGCTGTACGTAAACTTCACCATGAGCGTGGCCGCGATGGAGCAGATGCGCCGCGCGCAGAGCAGCGGCAACGTCACCCTCGCCGATCCGGACAAGGCCAGCGTGCAGGTCACTCTGCCCGATGGCAGCGCGTACGGCGAACCGGGCGTGCTGGATTTCTCCGACAGCACGGTCAACCCGGCCACCGGCTCGGTCAACCTGCGTGCGACGATTCCGAACCCGAAGCACAGCCTGCTGCCGGGCATGTACGTGACACTGAAGGCGAACCTCGGCCAGCAGCACAAAGTGTTCCTGGTGCCGCAGCCGGCGTTGCTGCGCGACACGGTAGGCGCCTACGTCATGACCGTCGGCGCCGACGGCAAGGTCGTGCGCAAGGACGTCACCACGACCGACATGGCCGGCGGCAACTGGGTGGTTACCGACGGCCTCAATGCCGGCGACCAGATCGTGGTGTCGGGCATCCAGAACGTGAAAGCCGGGTCGCCGGCCAAGGCCAGTCCATGGCACGCCGCTCCCGCTGGCACAGCATCCGCAGCGAACGCTCCGGGCTCTGCCCCGAGCAGCAAGTAACGGAGCGCTGACCATGCCGAGTTTTTTCATCGACCGCCCGATCTTCGCCTGGGTGGTCGCCATCCTGATTTCCCTGGGTGGCGTACTGGCCATCCTCAACCTGGGCGTGGAGTCGTACCCGACGATCGCCCCGCCGTCGGTAACGGTGTCCGCCAGCTATCCCGGCGCCAGCGCCGACACCACCGAGAAAACCGTCACCCAGGTGATCGAGCAGCAGCTCACCGGCATCGATCACCTGCTGTACTTCAATTCGTCGTCCAGCGCCAATGGCCGCTCCAGCATCACGCTGACCTTCGAAACCGGCACCAATCCGGACATCGCCCAGGTGCAGGTGCAGAACAAGGTCGCGCTAGCCACCCCGCGACTACCGTCCGACGTGACCAAGCAGGGTGTGGTGGTAGCCAAGGCCAATGCCGGCTTCCTGATGGTGGTGGCGCTGAAATCGGACACTCCGAACATCGACCGCGATCGCCTCAACGACATCGTCGGCTCGCAGGTGCTGGATCAGATTTCCCGCGTGCCCGGCGTCGGCAGCACCCAGCAGTTCGGCTCCGAGTACGCCATGCGGATCTGGCTGAATCCGGACAAGCTGCAAGGTTACGGCCTGTCGGCCAGCCAGGTGCTGGCCGCGATCCAGGCGCAGAACGTGCAGTTTGCGGCCGGCTCGCTCGGCGCCGATCCGGCGCTGCCCGGTCACGGCTTCAGCGCCACCGTCTCGACCGAGGGTCGCTTCACGACGCCTGAGCAGTTCGCTGCCATCATCCTGCGCGCCAACGCCGACGGCACCACGGTCACTCTCGGTGACGTGGGACGGATCAGCTTCGGTCCGAACGGCTACGGCTTCGACACTCAGTGGGACGGCAAGCCGATCGGCGCGTTCGCGATCCAGCTGCTGCCCGGCGCCAATGCGTTGGACGTGGCTACCGCCGTGCGCGCCAAGATGGACGAACTGGCACCCAGCTTCCCGCTGGGCGTGAGCTGGTTCAGCCCGTATGACAGCACCAGCTTCGTCACCATCTCGATCAACGAGGTAGTGCACACGCTGATCGAGGCGATCATCCTGGTGTTCCTGGTGATGCTGCTGTTCCTGCAGAACATCCGCGCCACCATCATCCCTACCCTGGTGATTCCGGTCGCCCTGCTCGGCACCTTCCTCGGCATGCTGGTGCTCGGCTTCACCATCAACCAGCTGACCCTGTTCGGCATGGTGCTGGCGATCGGCATCGTGGTGGACGACGCGATCGTGGTGATCGAGAACGTCGAACGCATCATGACCGAGGAAAACCTGTCGCCGAAGGACGCCACCCGCAAGGCGATGGGCCAGATCACCGGCGCCATCGTGGCGATCACCGTGGTGCTGGCGGCGGTGTTCGTGCCGTCGGCGCTGCAGCCCGGCGCCACCGGCGTGATCTACAAACAGTTCGCACTGACCATCGCGGTGTCGATGGGCTTCTCTGCGGTCCTCGCGCTGTCGTTCACCCCGGCGCTGTGTGCCAGCTTCCTGAAGCCGGAGCACGACAAGAAAAAGAACATCGTCTACCGCAAGTTCAACGAACTTTTCACCTGGGTCACGCACACCTACACCGGCCACGTCGGCGGCGCCGTGCGGCATGCACCGCGCTGAATGCTGGCCTTCGTGCTGGTCGCGGTGCTCGGCGGTTTCCTGTTCACACGCCTGCCCGGAAGCTTCCTGCCGGAAGAGGATCAGGGCTATGCGCTCGCTGTGATCCAGCTACCGCCTGGCGCCACCAAGCAGCGCACCAGCGCCGTGATGAAACAGATGCGCGATGTGCTGAACAAGGACAGCGCGGTGGAAGGCGTGCTGCAGGTCACCGGCTTCAGCTTCATCGGCTCCGGCGAGAATGCCGGCATGGCCTTCATCAAGCTCAAGGACTGGGCCAAGCGCGACGTGACGGCCGCGCAGTTCATTCAGCGCGCAAACGGCGAGATGCAGCAGGTGCACGACGCGCGCATCTTCGTGGCCAACATTCCCACGGTGCAGGGCCTGGGCCAGTTCGGCGGCTTCGACATGTACCTGCAGGATCGTGGCGGGGCCGGTCGCGACGCACTCACCCAGGCACGCAACACCCTGCTCGGCAAAGCCAGCCAGGACAAGCTGCTGACCGGCGTGCGCCCGAACTCGCTGGAAGATGCGCCGCAGCTGCACCTGGATGTGGATCGCGTGCAGGCACAGTCGATGGGACTGTCGGTGGGTGACATCTACAACGCGATCAGCCTGATGCTGGCGCCGGTCTACGTCAACGACTTCACCTACGGCGGTCGCGTCAAGCGCGTCATCATGCAGGCCGATGCGCCTTACCGAATGGGCCCGGAAGCGCTGCAACACATCTTCACGCCCGGTCCATCCGCCACCGGCAGCAACACCCCGCAGATGATCCCGCTGTCGAATGTGGTGCACACCCGCTGGGACGTCTCGTCACCGTCGCTGACCCGCTACAACGGCTACTCGGCGGTCGAGATCGTCGGCTCGCCAGCACTGGGGCACGCCTCAGGTGAAGCGATGAGCGAGATGGAGAAGATCGTCAACAACGATTTGCCGAAGGGTTTCGGTTTCGACTGGACCGGCCAGTCGTATCAGGAAATCCTCTCCGGCAATGCGGCCACGCTGCTGATGGTGCTGTCGATCGTGATCGTGTTCCTGGCACTGGCCGCACTGTACGAAAGCTGGTCGATCCCGGTCGCGGTCTTGCTGGTGGTGCCGCTGGGCCTGCTCGGCACGGTGGTGTTCACCCTGCTGCGCGGCCTGCCCGACGACATCTACTTCAAGATCGGCCTGATCACGGTGATCGGCCTGGCCGCGAAGAACGCGATCCTGATCGTCGAGTTCGCGGTGGAGCAGCAGCAGCACGGCAAGACCCTGCGTGACGCGGTGGTCACTGCGGCCCGGTTGCGACTGCGGCCGATCCTGATGACCTCGCTGGCGTTCATCCTCGGCGTGTTCCCGCTGTTCATCTCCAGCGGCGCCGGCGCTAACGCGCGCCATGCGATTGGCACCGGCGTGATCGGCGGCATGCTGTTCGCCACTTTCCTCGGCGTACTTCTGATTCCGGTGTTCTACGTGGTGGTGCGCCGCCTGCTCGGCGACAAGCTGGATGGCGATGTACCGCCGGCCACGCAAACCCACAACGGCATGCAGTCGTTCGATTCGGATCCGCGTCGCGGGACTTGATCCCGAAGCAGCAAAACAAAAAAGCCCCGGCTTGTCCGGGGCTTTTTTTATGTCAGCTACCGCTCAGCGGAAAATCTTCCTCAGCGCAGCCCAGTCTCCGCGCGCGCGATCACCATGCGCTGGATCTCGCTGGTGCCTTCATAGATTTCGGTGATCTTGGCGTCGCGGAAGTAGCGCTCCAGCGGCATCTCCTTCGAGTAGCCCATGCCGCCGTGGATCTGCACGGCCTGGTGGCTGATCCACATCGCCGCTTCCGATGCGGTGAGCTTGGCGACCGCCGCTTCGGTGCCGAAACGGCCGCCGTGCTTTTCGGTTTCGCCCTTGGTCCACGCCGCACGCAAGGTCAGCAGGGTTGCTGCGTCCAGCTTGCATTTCATGTCGGCGATCTTCGACTGGGTCATCTGGAACGTGCCGATCGGCGCGCCGAATGCCTTGCGGTCGCGCGACCACTGCAAGGTTGCCTCGTACGCGGCGCGGGCAATACCGACTGCCTGAGAAGCAATACCGATGCGGCCGGCGTCGAGCACGCCCATCGCGATCGAGAAGCCCTTGCCCTCGTCGCCCAGCAGGTTTTCCTTCGGCAGGACGTAATCGGTGAACTCGATTTCGCAGGTGGCCGAGGCGCGGATGCCCAGCTTCGGCTCGATCTTGCCAGTGTGGAAACCCGGCAACTGGGTGTCTACGATGAAGGCCGACACGCCCTTGGCGCCAATGCCCGGTGTGGAGATCGCGAACAGAATGATATAGCGCGCCACCGGGCCGGAAGTGATCCAGCTCTTCTTGCCGTTGATCACCCAGTCGCCGTTCGCGTTCTTGCTGGCGCGGGTATGCATCGCTGAGGCGTCAGAGCCGGACTGCGGCTCGGTCAGCGCATACGCACCGATCGCCTCGCCGGTGGCGATCGCGCGTACGTATTTCTGTTTCTGCTCCTCGTTGCCGTGCTTGAGGATGCCGTTGCAGAACAGCGAATTGTTCACCGACATGATGGTCGAATGCGCGGCGTCGGCCGCGGCCACTTCCACCATCGCCAGCACGTAGCTGATCGGATCCATGCCGGCGCCGCCGTACTCATGCGGCACCTCGATGCCCATCAGGCCGAGCTGACCCATCTCGCGGATGTTGTCCAGTGGAAACTCGCCCTTGGCGTCCAACTCGGCGGCCACAGGCACGATGCGCTTCTGCGCGAAATCGCGAGCGATCGACTGGATCGACAACTGGTCTTCGGTAAATCGGAAATCCATGCACTACTCCCGGTGCCGCCTGCGGGCAGCTGATCAAGACGGACTTTTTCAAGCAAGCCGCCCATTCTAGCGACTCGCCCCGATGGGAGCGACTTCAGCCGCGACAGTCCGTTCGACAAACCTGTTTCGGCTGAGCGCATGAATCTCGCTTCTGCCGGTTTTTCGGTTCCTTGGTACAACCGGATTAGTCCGTGCTTGACGGCTCCGCAAGCTAAGCCTAGCCTTGTCATCTCTTTATCGCGATAAAAGGATGGCAGGGCATGCCCTCACATACCAAGCAGCCCGCGTTGTTCTGCTGCGGCCGTCAGGTGGTACTGCGTGGCGCCGGTCAGGGTGGCTCCCTGACCAAGCTGCGCGCTGCCGCATGGCGGCCACAGCGGAACAACCCGAAGGGCCGGGCCTGTTTGCCCACAGGCCGGCGTCATCACTCAGTCGTGTATCGACATACACTCCTTCGTTCTTCCTGGTCCTGCGCGCAAACAGCCCCCGGCGCGGGCTACTTGGTATGTGAGGGCACGCCTTAATGGACTTGGCGACCGCCTCCAGCGTGCTCCGGCTGTTGGCCGACCCCACCCGCGTGCGCCTGCTGGCACTACTCGAGCACGAGGAACTCACCGTGGCTGAGTTGGCAGCCGTGCTGCATCTGGCGCAACCGCGTGTGTCCACCCATCTGGCCAAGCTGAAGGAGGCCGGCCTGGTACGCGATCGCCGTGCCGGTGTGTCCGCCTATTACCGTGCCAACAATGAGGGCGACGAAGCCCAGCACAATCTGCTCAGCTCGCTGCGCGAAAGCATCGACGATGCGCTGCTGCGCGAAGACAGCGCACGCCTGCCCGGCGTGCTGGCAAATCGCGCACGCGAGGAAGGCTGGGCCGACACCGTCGCCGGTGACATGGAGCGCCACTACTCACCCGGCCGCACCTGGGAAACGCTGGCGCGTTCGCTGCTGCAATTGCTGGGCACTGGCGACGTGCTGGACATCGCCTCCGGCGACGGCATCACCGCCGAACTGCTGGCACCGCATGCGCATTCGATTGTCTGCGTCGACAGCAGTGAACGCGTGGTCGAGGCCGCCGCGAAGCGCCTGAAATCCTTCACCAACGTGCAGGTCCGCCAGGGCGACATGCATGCGCTGGACCTGGGCGAGCAGCGTTTCGACCTGGTGCTGATGCTGCATGCGCTGACCTATGCCGAACATCCCGCCAAAGCCGTGGCCGAAGCCGCGCGGCTGTTGCGCCCCGGCGGCCGTCTGCTCGCCGTGACGCTGGGTCAGCACGACCATCGCACCGCGGTAGAGCCGTTCGACCATCGCAATCTCGGTTTCAGCAGCGAACAACTCGATGGCTACGCGCGTGCTGCCAGCCTCGACGTGATGAGCTGCACCCGGCTCAGCCGCGAGCGCAAGGCGCCGCACTTCGAAGTGATCAGCCTGCTGGCGCGCAAGCCAGCCTGAACCGATCTGCCCACCGCACACCACGTTTCATGAAAGGAAGTTCGATGAGTGCCCTGCCCTGGATCCACCCCGATCGCGTCGCTCTGCTGGAGCAGGCGCTGCGCCAGCGCATCCTGATCCTCGACGGCGGCATGGGCACCATGCTGCAGGCGCATGAGCTGGACGAGGATGGCTTTCGCGGCGAACGTTTCGAGCATGGTCATGACGGCCACGCGCATGTCCACGATAACCATGCCCACCCCGGCGGCTGCGACCTCAAGGGCAACAACGATCTGTTGACGCTGACCAAGCCGGCGATCATCCGCGGTGTGCACGACGCTTATCTAGAAGCCGGCGCCGATCTGGTCGAGACCAACACCTTCAACTCCACCCGCATCAGCCAGGCCGACTACAAGCTGCAGCATCTGGCCTACGAGTTGAACCTCGAAGGCGCCAAGCTCGCGCGCGCCGCCTGCGACGAGATGAGCGCGAAAACGCCGGGACGGCCGCGCTTCG
>DASZCB010000175.1:0-5311 GCA_035943575.1 Rhodanobacter sp.
CTGCGCGAGAGCATGATCATCGGCACCGCCGGCTTCACCGCTGCGCTGGCGCTGCTGCGCATGCAGGACAACCGGCAGACGCCTGCATTAGGGCCGATCGCCGTCACCGGCGCCAGCGGCGGTGTCGGCATGTTGGCGATCGACATCTTCAGCCGTGCCGGCTACGAGGTGCACGCGATCAGCGGCAAGACCGATCACTTCGACTTCCTGCACCGCCTCGGCGCCAGCGAGTGCATCGATCGCCGCCAGCTCGCCTTCAGTGGCAAGCCGATGGATTCCGCCCGCTTCGGTGGCGCGCTGGACAACGTCGGTGGCAGCATGTTGAGCGGCCTGCTGCCGCTGATCAGTCCGTACGGCAACGTGGCGATCTGCGGCAATGCGGGCGGCGTCGCATTCGACAGCACGGTCATGCCGTTCATCATTCGCGGCGCCAGCCTGCTCGGGATTGCCTCGGCCGGCACCGCCCGCGACATCCGCGACAGGATCTGGCAACACCTTGGCGATGACTGGAAACCACAGCACCTGGAACGCATCGCCACGCGTGAAATCACGCTCGGCGAACTGCCCGGGATATTTGCTCGTATGCTTGATGGCGACTCGTTTGGGCGTACCTTGGTAAGGATCGACGACACGGTTTGATGAAACCGCGCTTGGAAGTACGGTCACCACGGCTTAGAATCAACGAAACTCGCAGGGGACTATCACTCTATGGCACGCATCCTGATCGTCGACGACTCCCCGTCACAATTGCTGGGTATCAAGCGGATCGTCGAAAAACTCGGGCATGAGACTCTTTCCGCCGAAGACGGTGCCGCTGGCGTGGAAGTCGCCAAGCTGGAAAAACCCGACCTGATCCTGATGGACGTGGTGATGCCGAACCTCAACGGGTTCCAGGCCACCCGCACGATCAGCAAGAATGCCGACACGGCGCACATCCCGATCATCCTGGTGACCACCAAGGATCAGGAAACCGACAAAGTCTGGGGTATGCGCCAGGGCGCCAAGGCCTATGTGACCAAGCCGATCAAGGAAGAGGAACTGGTCAAGGCATTGCAGGAATTCCTGCCGCGCTGATCCGCGCCACTCCCGTACTCAAGAAAAACGGCGCCCACAGGCGCCGTTTTTCATTCATGAGCCATGATCCATCGCTCAGCCGCGCGGATCATAGTCCGTGAAGTGCTCGCGCAGCGCCTCGTAGGCCGCGCGCTGCTCGTCACTATCGGCCGGCGGCACACGGATCGACAGTTCCACCAGCTGATCGCCCGGGTGCGCGCCCGGCATGCCGCGCCCCTTCAGGCGCAGCTTGCGCCCCGACTGCGAAGCGGCCGGTATGCGCAGATCGACCGTGCCAGCCAGCGTCGGCACCGGCACGGTGGCACCCAGCGCCGCCTCCCATGGAGTGATCGGCAACACGTGCACCACGTTGCGGCCGTCCAGACGGAAGCGCGCGTCGTCATGAATCCCGACTTCCAGCAGCAGGTCGCCATTCGGCCCACCAGCCATGCCGCTCTGGCCCTGCCCGGACAGCCGTATCACCTGCCCGGGATGGATACCGGCAGGGATCTTCACCTCGAGCACACGCTCGCCACCAGCCGGATCATGCAGCGCCAACCGTGTGCGGCCGCCGTCGAATGCAGTCTGCAGATCGATACGTACCGCGGCCTGCACATCCTGGCCGCGACGCGGGCGCGGCTGCCCACGCTGGCCACCAGCCGCACCACGACCGAACAGGCTCTCGAAGAAATCGCTGAAGTCACCGTCGCCGCCATCACCGAAACCGTGGCCCTGACCCTGCCAGCCCGGCGGCGGCCGGAACTGCTCGCCCTGTCGATAGCCGCCGGCGCGTAGCTGGTCGTAGGAGCGCCGCTTCTCGGCGTCCTTGAGTACCTCGTTGGCTTCGTTGACTGCCTTGAATTTCTCCTCGGCGCCAGCTTCCTTGTTCTTGTCCGGGTGATATTTGCGCGCCAGCTTGCGATACGCCGCCTTGATCTCGGCCTCGCTTGCATCAGGCTTCACACTCAGGATGTCGTAATAATCTTTGAATTCCACTGCCGCTCCCCGACTCACACAAAACCGCGACGAATCGACTTCGCTGCGGATAAGACCTGCATCTGACTCAATCGCTGGTGCTGATGGTAATGCGTCAGCTGTCTCCCCGGATAAATCGAGGTCGATCACCGCCTCTCACAGAAGTAGGTGCTGACGCGAACGATTCAAGGCGACAACCCCGCACCGGGCGATTTAGCATGACGGGGTTCCCCTCCCCAGCCCGAGACCTGCATGACCATCCAGCCCGGCGACACGATTCCTGACACCACCATCCAGCTCATCGACGGCGACATGCAGCCATGCCAGACCGGCGCGCTGTTTGCCGGGCGCAACGTGCTGCTGTTCGGCGTACCCGGCGCGTTCACCCCGACTTGTTCGAACAAACACCTGCCCGACTACTCGAAACACTTCACCGAATTCCAGCAACGGGGCATCAGCGT
Organism: Rhodanobacter sp.; assembly: GCA_035943575.1. Taxonomy (GTDB): domain Bacteria; phylum Pseudomonadota; class Gammaproteobacteria; order Xanthomonadales; family Rhodanobacteraceae; genus Rhodanobacter. Next base: position 2,490 of record DASZCB010000175.1, read on the forward strand.
GATGTGCCTGGCAGTCAACGATGGCTACGTGATGCAGGCATGGGCCACCTCGCAGCAGGTCCCTGCCGGCCTACTCATGCTTGCCGACGGCAACGCCAACTTCACCCGCGCGCTCGGGCTGGAACTGGACGGCACGGCCTTCGGCATGGGCCTGCGCGCCCGTCGTTTTGCGCTGTATGCGGAAGATGGCGCGGTGCGTCAGGTGCATGTCGAGGCACCCGGCGAACTGCGCGTCTCCACCGCCGAGGCGATGCTGGCGGCGATCGGGCATTGAGGTGCGTGTGCCGGTACTTTGATCATCGGCTGTGCGGCATGATTGGTTAACGTTCGCTTTCGACCCCAAGCGAACATGCACAGAACGCCTTACCAATAGCTCTGTTTCTTCAGTCAATCATGCAGGGATGACCGAGATGCCTCTATCGTCGATCGGAAATCGTTTCACCGCACTATCTCTCTTGGTGCTCTTGTTTTTCTTTGGCATCTCCAGGCCCGCTGCAGCAGCAGATACGGCTTGGGATTTTGGCGGCATGTACGGTTATTACAATGGTGGCACGTACAACAATCCATCCACTAACGCACCATCGTGTCCCAGCGGCTATACGTCGTATTTGATCTACGGCACGCCGAGCGTGGATTGGTCGATGTATTTCTGCGGGAGGCCGCACGCCGTCGGGAGTGACTCGCTATACGACTTTGGTGGAATGGTTGGCCTTGCCGGCAGCACAAGCTACTACGCAGTACCGTGGCGTGGTTACTTCTATTATGTAAACCCATTCACACACACCGATGCATGCCCGCCTGGCTACACCCGTACACAGGTACTTGGGACTCCATCGGTCGACAATGTGTTGTTCTATTGCTGGAGGCCCCATTCTTCAGACACCTCAACAGCAAGCATGTATTTCGGCGGGATGACGGGGGATGGAAGTACGTCTTATGCAAACCCTGCTACTGGATCCGCCTTCACATGCCCAACGGGGTATTCCGCATACGCCGCCCTCGGCACCCCATCAGTCGACTATCGATTCTTCTATTGCGGCATTCCGCAGAATGCTTCGACAGTGCTTGCCGGGGCCGGAAGCCTTGGTGTAGGGGAAACTTTAGTAGAGAACGTTGGCGACCACGGTTGGACCATAAGCCAACAGGTAAATGCCATCAACAATAATGGAATCAACGCTAGAGTCGTCAGACTCTGGACGCGTGCAACAGAACTTCTAGCAAGCCCAACAACCGTTCATCCTACAAATATGCCAGTCGCACAGAGTGCCGTCTTAGCTTTAGAAGGCTCTGGCATCACCGTGCTTGGCAATGGATGGAACATACCCGACGTGGATGACTGGCGGCTCGACATGGGGGCTTATCCCTTGCCGAGACTTGTCCCCAGGAAGTCACTATCAGATATTTCTGGATAATTTCGAAAAGTCATGGACCACTCTGTCTAGCGCTCTGCCTAGCGTCCTGTTATGGGAGCCTGCAAACGAAACAAACGGCATGCTCCTCCCAGATATTGACCAGCAGAAAGATGCGCTGTTTTGCCCCGCGGGTCATCCAGCAACATTTACCCCTCAAGAAGCAGCTGATATCACCACTGATCTCATGTTTCGGGCGCACCGAGCAATACATAGCGAAATACCCAACGCGACGGTATTCATGCCGCCCCCTAGCCCGAATCCACATGGCAACGACTTCGATCCATCCTTCTCGAACATGGCGACATTCGTATCGCTCATCTACAGCAATATTAAGCAAGGACAGTGGCCAAGCACCAACCCCAGAGACTATTTTGACGGAGGTAGCTGGCATCCTACATAGCTGGTGATGCAACAGCATCGAGTTGGGTTCAGCCAAACACAACTGTGTACAACGTCTTCGTAAGCAATGGGGATGGGGCGTTGCCTATGATTTTTTCAGAGACTGGCTACTCTGCTTGCGCGTCCGGTTGCGTGACTTCTTCACAGACGATGGCAGCCACTTGGATGTCCGACGCTATCAGCCTTAGCCAAACCAGCTTTCCTTGGCTCACCTACTTCATCTATTTCCGGGCATTCCAAGATCCCTCGAGCCAAGATGCCCTGGGCTATGGGTTGATGTCCTCACCGTCTCAATACCCGGGTAGCACCTGGCTCTTCACAGCGACATCGAATCAAACTACACCGCCATCTGGATTCTGCTATTTCACCGGATGCAATTATCCCGCACCAAAGCCGTGACTCTTTCGAGGCTTCGGACTTCTGAGTGTGATCGGGGCGGATTATGCAGTTGTCGGTCTATAGTGAAATGTCCGCTTTCGACCCAAAGCGGACATTCCGTGACTTGGTCTCACCTGTCAAAGCAGACAATCTCTATCAACGATATTCTTGGATAGCATCACATGCATAAGCTATTTGCCATCCTCGGGCTCGCATTGTCGACCCTGGCCTTGGGTGCCTACTCTTCGACGACCAAGGCACAAACAACAGATGTGTCGAACGGTTCCTTCGTATTTTTAAGTTCGGCAAAGAGTTGTCCATACGCAGGAGCGCCAACGTGCTATCTCGACGATCCGGTTGGGGCAGCAGCCGTTGTCACCGCGCTGAAACAAGCGGGCGGATATTTTTTCTTACTCCCTTCCGCAACCAGCGCGCAGATGAGCGTTATGGGGAGTGCCATAAGCGCTCAGGGCGGAAAATTCTTAACGTACGAGGAATGGGCATGGAAAGCCGCGTCTACATCTGGGCAATTCAATTGCGATCAATACACTAACAGCCGCATCATTCCTGACCTTTTGCCGCTGAAGGCTGCTTATCCCGATACATTCTACGGATTCCAGCTTGTTGATGAGC
>DASZCB010000176.1:0-3356 GCA_035943575.1 Rhodanobacter sp.
CATGAACGGTGTCGGCAACGGGAAGCGGCGACCCTCGATGGTCACCTGCCCTTCCTGCATCGATTCGAGCAGCGCGGCTTGCGTCTTCGCCGGCGCGCGGTTGATCTCGTCGGCCAGCAGCAGGTTCGCAAACACCGGACCGCGGCGAATCTGGAAGCGCTCGCTCTTGGGATCGTAGATCGCATGGCCGGTGACGTCCGCCGGCATCAGGTCGGGCGTGAACTGGATGCGGCCGAAGGTGCAGCCGACCGACGCGGCGAGTGCGCGCACCAGCAGGGTCTTGCCCAGTCCGGGCACACCCTCGATCAGCACATGGCCGGATGCCAGCAGGGCCAGCAATACCTGATCGAATATCTCGGTCTGGCCGATGAAGGCATGCGCGACCTGCGCGCGCAGCGCGCGGGCGTGCGCGCCGAGTTCGGCGATCGAAAGCGGCGCCGGTGGCGTGACCGGTGCGGCGGCGAGTGTCTCGGTGGTCATGGGCGGCTCCTGAGTCGCGCCAGGGTAATGATGCATGCACGAAACGCCTGCGCGTTCGCGGGTGACTGGAAGGCCTGCGCGATCTGCGCAGTATCGAGTTCGCTGCGCTCGGCCAGGCGTGCGTAGAGAGCGTCGCCGTTGAGCATCGCGCAGGCCGGGTCGCGCCGGCGCAGACGCGCCAGCACCGCGTGGCTGGCCAGGTTGTGCAGGCTGCGGCCGCCGTCGCGGCGATACAGAAATTCGCCGGCGGCCTGCACGTGTTCGAGCAGCGCGCGTCGGTGCAGCGCCGGCACCGGCATCAGCGGGCCCAGCCGCGCACTGCGCATGGCCATCCAGCCGGCCAGCAACAGGGCCAACGCCAGCAGCGCCGGCCAGCCGTCGAGTAGCAGCATCTTAAGAAACGGAATGCCGTCCAGTTGATAGACGAGATAGATGCGACCGAGATCCCGGTTTGGTGCCAGCAGACGCCAGCCGAAACGTTGCGCAGCAGTCTGCTTCAGGGCATTGCGCGAGATCGCGCCCAAGTTGACCAGCAGGCTGACCGCCCCCTTGCCCACTCGAGTGCGTGCAAACAGATAGCCACCCTGCGGGTCGCCGATCGACGCATCCACGGCCGTGCCGGCCGCCGACGTGAGCCGGAAACGGCGACCGCATAATTTGAGCGTGTCCGCAGTACTGGCGCCAGCCGCGTCGGCCGTCTGGATCTCGCTGCAGGCATAATCCGCCGGGCGCGCGTCGAGCAGACCCAACGCCTCGAACAGCGGTGTATGGACGGCTATATCGATCGACCCCGGCGACAGCAACAGATGGCCGCCGCTGCGTATCCAGGCGACGATCCGCGTGACGTCATCCACATCCACCCTCGCCGCATCGTCGCCCAGCACCAACGTATCGCCGGGGCGCAGCGGCATCCGCTGCGGATCGAGCGTGGTCAGCGAGGTCGCCGGCAGATCCAGACGATCCAGTGTCTGCTCCAGCGCAAAGAAACGGTTGCTGCGCGCCTCGCCTTTGGCGGCGACCGGCTCGGTGACGTCCTTGTGCTCGAACAGGACGAAGAATCCACCGACGAGCAGCAGCAACGCGCCGAGCACCAGCAGGCTCATATAGATCGGCTTGCGGTTCATGCCGGCGCCCCCGTTTCCACCGGCCAGCCGCGCAGCAGGCTCTCGATGCCGGCATCGTCCGGATAGCGCCCTGCATAGGCCGCGAACTGCCAGGTGCGCACGATCGCGACGACGCGCTGCGCGCGTACCGGGTCATCGATCGCGGCGGCCTGCCGCAGCCAGTCCGCTTCGGTCGCGTCCATCGACAGTGGCACCTTCAACAACCGCGCGGTCTGTTCCACGCAGCCGCGATACAGCAGCGCCAGTGCCTCGCGTTGATGTTGCGCGTGCCACAACGCACGCGCGGCGCCGGCCAGATCCGCCGGCAATGGCGCGTCCGCCTCGACACTCGCACGCACGGACTGCGACAGTGTCGACGCCGACTCGGCCGATGACGACGCCAGACGTCCACGCCAGCGCCAGGCGAATCGCAGCAGCGCCGTGATCGCCACGATCAGCAGCAGCCACATGAAGGCCTTGAACACGATCGCCAGCGCGGCGCCGAGTGCCGGGAACGGTATCGTCTGCGTGCTCGGCATCGGCTTGGGCGGGTACTTGAATACCCAGCGACGCGTCGTTTGCTCGCCGCCGAAACGCGGATCGCGATACGTCGCCGCCGCTGCCGTGGCGAAGCGCTGGTCGGCGCTGTCCACCGGTTGCCGGAACACCTGCTGCAGCGAGGTCACCGTCGGCTTCGACGGAACATCCGCACGAGCCGCCGCGCGACCCGACATCGGCCAGGCGCACGCGCACACCAGCAGCATGCCAAGCACCTTGCCGAGCGCCTGCAGCCGCGTGCGCATGCGCCGGAACGCGAGGTCGATATCCCATGCTTCCAGCTGCGTGCGCCGGTTGAGATACAGCGCGAATCCGCAGGCCACATACAACGGCTCGATCGCGCTCATCGCCAGATAGGCCACGGCCGCGGCCAGCAGCATCCATGTGGTCGCGGCGTCACGCGCGTCGTGGCGGAGGAAGTCGGCGAGCGAATCCGGCCGCCACTCTTGCGGCATCAGCAGCATGGCCAGTAGCCAGACGCTGAGGAACAGCACCAGCTCGAACTGCAGGCAGCCGTAGGTGAGCAAGCTGGTATCCGCCACGATGCGTCGACGCAGCACCTTCCAGCGTGCCGCGCGTTGCTGGCGCGAGGCGCCTTCGAGCAGTTCCAGCGGCAGCCGCAGTGCACGATTACTGTCGATGCGCAGCCAGCTGAGCCCGGCCAGCGTGCTGCGCCAGCCCCACTGGCGCTGGCCGCGCAGAGTTTCGCGCCAGCTTGGCGTGCGGTCGAACACGGCGCGCGACAGCACGTACAGGGGAATCCGATCGAACAACGGCTTCAGCCACCACACCAACACCAGACCCAGCCACGGCAGGCCCAGCAGCACGCCCAGTGCATTGCACAACACGAACACCGGCAAGGTGAATGCGAACCACGCCGACCACACCGCCGCGGCATTCGCGCGCAGCAGCGCGGCGCCCAGATCCAGTGCCTCGCGTGACGCGCGCGGTCGCAACACCACGCTGATCCGTTCAAGCTCCATGCGTGGCTCCTCTACCGCCGCGCCACAACCAGCCGAGCACCAGCAGCCACAGCAGCGCGCCGCTGCCGAACTTCAGCACATCCGGCAACGCCGCAATCGACGACCAATACGCCTCGACGAAGGCCGCGGCCAGCAACATCGCGAACGCACCCAGCGCCAGTTGAGCACCGACCCAGCCAGCAGCGACCAGCGCCGGTCCGCGTCGCTGCCGACCCGGCATCAGCAGGGTCAG
>DASZCB010000177.1:0-2871 GCA_035943575.1 Rhodanobacter sp.
TCGACGCCGTCATAGCGCACCAGATCGACGCCGACGCCAAACCACATGAAACCTTGATGATCCTGCACCACGCTGTAGACGGTACTGCCGGGCAAACCATCCACCGGCTCGTAACGCCGGAATTGCGGTGTCGGCAGCGAACTCGGCGGCGGCGCAGCCCTTGCACCTGCTACGAAAATGGGCACGACCAGGGCAACGCCCAGCAGCCACGCCGACCACCTGAATCCTTTCATCATCCCGTTACCCCACGAACCGGTATCGCGAAACCGCGTCACCCCCGATCGAAGCTGCGTCATCCCTTCTCGCGATAGTGCCAAAACCACGGCGCCGACGCGAGCAAAGCTTGCCGGCCACGTATCAGGTGCACGCTGGCTCCCGATCTTCCGGTTTTGCCGGGGGAGGGTTGCGGTGAGGGTAAGCTCTTGTTGTTGATCCATTGTGTTCGACAAGCAAACCTTGCCGTGGGCATCCGAGAACATCGTCAAGCCGCCCGCAAGAAGCTCGCTAGAATGCGTGAATGTCCCGACGCCTGCGATTGCTATTCTCCGCGCTAGCCATGGCCGCACTGTTGTGGCTGTTGTTCGCCGCCGCCGAACGCGCACTGGCGTTGGCACAACGCTTTCTCGCCCTGCCGGCGTGGTTGCAGTGGACACTCGGCGGAATTCTGCTGATCTTTGCGGCGACTGGATTGAACGTGCTGTGGTGGCTGCTGCGACCGCGGCGCAAACGTCGACCGTTGCCGGTGCCCGACCGCGGCAACCTGGAACAGCGCATCAGCCAGCTGCGCGAACGCGGCGCCGATACCGGCGCGCTGGCATCGGAACTCGGCGAACTCGATCGCCGACGCGCCAGCGCGCGCGTCTACGTCGCGTTGTTCGGCGAAATCTCCACCGGCAAATCGAGCCTGATCCGCGCTCTGGCACCACACGCCCAGGTCGTCAGCGATGCGCGCGGCGGCACCACCCGCGCCGTCGGCCATTACGACGGCACCCTGCCGGACGGCCGCACGCTGGTGTTGGCCGATGTGCCCGGCAGCCGCGAAGCCGGCGGCGAGACACACGAAACGCTGGCGCGCGAGGAAGCGCTGCGCGCGCACGCCGTGATCTACCTGTGCGCTGGCGACCTCAACCGCTGCCAGGCTGGTGAGCTGCACTGGCTTGCGGATTTCGGCAAGCCGCTGCTGCTGGTGCTGAACAAGGCCGACCAGTGGACATCGATGGAACGCGAACAACTGCTGCTGCGCCTGCGCCAGCAGTCACGCGACATTGCCAGCGCGGTGCTGGCGATCAGCGCCGGCGGCAGCGAGCGCTATCAGCGGCAGCTCGCCGACGGCAGCGCCGAGTCAGTCGAGCGCCAGCGCAAGCCCGCGATCGAGCCGCTGCTGCAGGCGCTCGACCGACTCACCGCTCCCGGTGCCGAAGGCCTGGAGAACCTGCGCGAAAACGCCGTGCTCGCGGGCCTGCATCAACGCACCGGCACGCTGGAGGCGCAGACGCGCGCCGACGAAGCCGCGCGCATCGTGCGCAAGTACGCGCGCCGCGCGATCGTCGGCGCGCTCGCCGCAGTGGCGCCGGGCAGCGATCTGGTGATCCAGGGCGTACTCGCCACCGGTCTCACTCGCGCACTCGCCGAGCTGTACGGCGTGAAAGTCAGCGACGTGCAGATCGAGGATTTCGTGCAACAGGCCAAACTCACCCTGCGCACCGGCAGCTCGATCGTGCTGGCCGTCGCCGGCAACGCACTGAAGGCCTTCCCAGGTCTCGGCACCCTCGGCGGCGGCGTGCTGCACGCGTTCGCCTACGCACTGATCTTCGACTCGATCGGCCGCGCTCTCGCCGCTTCGCTGGCCGAACGCCACACGCTGGATCAGGACGATGCCGGCGCCCGCCTGAAGGAACTGCTCACCGACGCCAGCGGCTCGCGACTGCGCCAACTGGCTGCACTGACGATAGACGCCGTGCGCAAGCGCGACGGCGTGGGCTGAGCTGTCGCATCCCGGCGCACCGGCGCCTCTTCGTCGTCGAGCATTCTGGACTTTTGTGGGCGCGGTTTCAGCCGCTCACGCAACAGGCTTATGGCGTACCGGCGAACGCCGCACGCAACCAATCATGCATCAGGCGGTAGCTGCGGGTGGCGGCGCGTTCGTCATAGCGGCAGCCGGACGAGTTCTCGCCGACCTCGGTGAAACAGTGAACCGCATGGCCGATCACCACGAACTGCCAGTCGGCCGGGCTTTCGCGCATCTCGTCCATGAACTTGCCCGCATCCGGCATGGTGCCCTTGTCGTCGGCCCCGTTCATCGCCAGCACGCGCGCCTTGATGTTTTTCGCCAATGCCGGGCTGTCGGTATCGAGGCCGCCGTGGAACGACACCACCGCTGCCACATCGGCGCCGCTGCGCGCTAGATCCAGCACCGCCGTGCCGCCGAAGCAGAAGCCGATCGCGGCCAGTTTTCCACTGTCGAGCGGCGCGTTGCCCGCCTGCGCCTTCAACTGATCCAGCGCCATGTTGATGCGCTTACGCATCAGTGCGCGATCGCCATACAGCGGCTTGATCGCTGCCTGTGCCTGATCGGCATGACCTTGCTGCGGGCGCACGCTGGCACCGTACATGTCGGTGAGCAGGATCACGTAATCCTTGCCGGCGATCATGTCAGCCTTCTGGACGGCCGCGTCATTCAAGCCGTACCAGTTTGGCACCATCACCAGGCCCGGGCGTTTTGCGCTCGATGCATCGTCGTAGACCAGCACGCTGTGGAAACGGGTGCCGTCCTGAGTCCATTCGATCGGGCGATGCACCATCTTCGCCTGTACGGCGAACGTGGTGCCGGTCAGCAACAACAGACAGCAGAGTCGGGCGATGCGCATAATG
>DASZCB010000178.1:0-5366 GCA_035943575.1 Rhodanobacter sp.
CAGTGCGCACTGCGGCAGCTGCAGTCGCTGCATCGAGATCTGTCCGACCCAGGCGATCCTCGGCCCGTATCGGCTGGATGCGAAACGCTGCATCTCCTACCTCACGATCGAGCTCAGGGGCAGCATTCCGGAAGAGCTGCGCACACCGATCGGCAACCGCATCTTCGGCTGCGACGATTGCCAGCTGGTATGCCCGTGGAACAAGTTCGCGCAGGAAACCGCCGAGCCTGATTTCGCCCCGCGCCACAGCCTCGACGGTGCGAAATTGGTCGAACTGTTTGCCTGGAGCGAAGAGGAATTCCTCAAGCGCACCGAGGGCATGGCGATCCGCCGCACCGGCTACGAAGGCTGGCTGCGCAATATCGCGGTGGCACTCGGCAATGCGCCCGCGTCAACCGAGGTTTGCGCAGCGCTCAATGCTCGCGCCGATCACCCTTCGGCGATCGTGCGCGAACATGTGGCATGGGCGCTGGCGAAGCAGCAACGCTGAACGCAGGAAAGTGCAGCTCAGGCTGCAGCCATCTGCTTGGGAATCGAGCGATTGGTGTGCGAGATGCCATTTTTCGCATCGGCATAAACCAGGGTCGGCTGGTACTGCTCCAACTCGGCTTCATTCAACTGCACGAACGCGGCGATGATGATGATGTCGCCAGCCTGCGCACTGCGCGCGGCACTGCCGTTGACCGAGATGATGCCGGAGCCTTCCTCGGCACGCAGCGCGTACGTGACGAAGCGCTGGCCGCTGTTGACGTTCCAGGCGTGGATCTGCTCGTACTCGCGGATGCCCGAAGCATCCAGCAACAACCCGTCGATCGCGATCGAGCCTTCATAATGCAGCTCGGCGTGGGTCACCGTGGCGCGGTGGATCTTGGCCTTGAGCATGTTCAGGTGCATGACGTTCTTTCCCGCAGGATTCTGCAAAGTCGACCATTATCGAACCGATGACGCTGCACCGCAACATCATCGGCATCGACCGCAATATGCGGGCGCCTCAGTCGAACAGCAAGTTGTCGATCAGACGGGTGTTGCCGAGGCGCGCGGCGATCAGTGCAATCAGGCCGTCACGCTGGCCTTCGGCCGGTTCGGCCAGATCCTCGGCGCGGCGGATCACTGCATAATCGGGCACGAACCCGGCACGCAGCAGACGCGCGGCAGCGACCTGTTCGAGTGCGCGCCAAGCATGGCCCTTGCCGAACATCTCACGCATCTTCAGCAAAGTGTCGTGGATCAGCGGCGCCCGTGCGCGCTCAGTGGCGGACAGATACTGGTTGCGAGAACTCAGCGCCAGGCCATCGTCGGCACGCAGAGTGGGCGCAGCCATCACCTTCACCGGCAGCGACAGGTCGCGCACCATCCGCTCGATCACCTTCAGCTGCTGGAAATCCTTCTGGCCAAACACCGCCAGATCAGGTTCTACCAGGTTGAACAGCTTGCACACCACCGTGGCCACGCCATCGAAATGTCCGGGCCGATGCGCGCCTTCCAGCGTGTCGGTGATCTGCGGCACGCGCAGGCTGACGCTGTGCTCGGCGCCGAACGGATAGATCGTCGCCACATCCGGCGCAAACAGCAGGTCACAATCCTGCTCGGTCAGTGCCGTCTGATCCTGCAGCAAGGTGCGCGGATAACGTTCGAAATCCTCGTTCGGTCCGAACTGGGTGGGATTGACGAACACGCTGGCGACCACCCGGTCAGTGCGCGCCCGCGCCAATTTGATCAGCGACTGATGGCCCGCATGCAGGTTGCCCATGGTCGGCACGAAACCCACCGTCTGGCCCTTGGCGCGCCAGCCGCGGATCGCGGCGCGCAAGGCGGGGGCGTCTTGTACGGTCTGCATGGTGCGGTAACTCGCTGCTCAGTTGAAACAATGCTCGGGCGCCGGGAACGCGCCGCTACGCACATCCGCGGCATACGCCGCGATGGCCGCACCGACAGAGTCGTACCCGACCAGAAAATCTTTGCTGAACTTCGGTCGCTTGCCCGGCGTGATGCCGAGCATGTCATGGATCACCAGCACCTGCCCGTCGCAATGCGGACCGGCACCGATGCCGATCACCGGTATCGTCATCGCCGCGGTCACCCGCCGACCCAGTTCGACCGGCACGCCCTCCAGCACCACCAGATCCGCACCGGCCGCCTGCACTGCCAGCGCTTCGGCGAGCACGCGATCGGCGGCAGCCTGTTCACGCCCCTGGATGCGGAAGCCACCGAACTTGTGCACCGACTGCGGGGTCAGCCCCAGGTGCGCGCAAACCGGAATCGCACGCGCAGTCAGCGCGGCAATCGCTTCGAGAATATGTGGCGCGCCGCCTTCGATTTTCACCATCGCCGCGCCGGCCTCACCGACCAGTCGTGCGCCGGCTTCCAGTACGTGCGCGACATCGCGATCGGCCATGAACGGTATGTCCGCGACCAGCAACGTCGCTGACAGTCCGCGCGCCACCGCCGCGGTGTGATAGACCATGTGATCGAGCGTCACCGGCAGCGTGCTGCGATGCCCCTGCACCACCATGCCCAGCGAGTCGCCGACCAGCGCGATGTCGATTCCGGCTGTCTCCAGCTGCCACGCAAAGCTGGCGTCATAGGCGGTGAGCATGACGATGCGTTGCCCCTGCGCCTTCATCGCAAGCAGGCCCGGTACGGTAACCGGCTTGCGTTCGGGGACATTCGCGTTTTGCACGTACACGGCAATTCCTGATGGGATGGCGGGCGCCGATTATGGCTCAAGCAGCCGTTCGCAACCGGCAAGATCGAGTTGCGCCAGCCGTTCCGCCAGCGTGCCGTATCCGGGCAATGGCAATGCCGGCGCGACGTCATGTAGGGGTAGCAGCACGAACGCTCGCTCGGCTATGCGCGGATGCGGCAGGGTCAGTCGCGGGTCGTCGAGCTGCACGCCGTCCATGTGCAGTAGATCCAGATCCAGTATGCGCGGACCGTTGCGCTCGGCGCGCACACGACCAGCCTGTTGTTCGATGGCCAGCAACGCATCCAGCAAGGCGTGCGGCGACAAGCTGGTCTCCAGCTGCACCGCGGCATTGATAAACGCCGGTTGCTCCAGCACACCCCACGGCGGCGTGCGATACAGATGCGAACGCTGCAGCAGGCGCGTGCCGGGCAGATTCGCGAGTGCATCCATCGCGTCGAGCAACTGTTGCTGCGGATGGCCGAGGTTGCTGCCCAGCGCAACGTAAGCCAGCGTCACACGGAACTCGATTTGCCGCCGGGCTTGCGTCGTCGCCGTCTTGGACGCGGCGGCTTGCCGACTGCTGCCGGCGCCACGATGTGATCGCTGGCACTGCTGCCGCCACCGGCTGGCAGCGCCGCCGCCAGCACGTCCTGCGGCAACTGCTGCGCATGCGCCCACCACAGGCCCAGTTCGCGCATCGCCGGCGATTCGTCCGCACGCAGCAGCAGAAAGTCGAACGCGGCACGAAAACGCGGATGCGTCATCAGGCGGAACACCCGTTTGCGCTGGATCTGCTCGAAGCGCGGCTGCAGCGACCAGATCTCTTCCATGGTGAAGGTGAACCGGCGCGGGATCGCCACCCGCTGGCATTGCTCGCCGACCACCTGCGCCGCGGCGCGTGCCCACGCCTCGGTGCTCTCCTGGCCGCGGGCGATCCAGTGATGCGCCACGTCGCGCACTTCGCCCCACAGCAGCACCGCGAACAGGAACGCCGGGGTGACCGATTTGCCCTCGGCAATGCGTGCATCGGTATTCGCCAGCCCGTGTTCGACCAGCGAACGCAGCGCCTCGTCGCCGCGCTTGAGCGCCCGCGCGGTCGCCGGAAACAGGAATTTCAGCAAGCCACACTGTTCCAGCATGCGGAAACTCTTCAAGCCGTTGCCGCTGAGAAACATCTTCAGCGATTCGTCGAAAAGCCGCGCTGGCGCCGCGTCGGCCAGCAACGGCCCGAGCGCCTCGAACGGCGCCATCGCAGCCGCGTCGATGTGCATGTTGAGCTTGGCCGCCAGTCGTGCTGCGCGCAGCATGCGCACCGGATCCTCGCGATAGCGGGTGTCCGGGTCACCGATCAGCCGCAACGCGCGATCTTCCAGATCCTGCATGCCGCCGACGTAGTCGCGCACCGAGAAGTCGCTGATGTCGTAGTACATCGCGTTGACACGGAAGTCGCGGCGGATCGCATCCTCCTCGATCGTACCCCAGATGTTGTCGCGCACGATGCGGCCGTCGACGATATGCCGATCGCCCTCGCTGCCCTCTTCGCCGGTGCCGCGGAACGTCGCGACCTCGATGATCTCCGGCCCGAACACTACGTGCGCGAGGCGAAAACGGCGTCCGATCAGGCGGCAGTTGCGGAACAGCTTCTTCACCTCATCCGGCGTCGCACTCGTGGCGACGTCGAAATCCTTCGGCTGCAACCCCAGCAACAGATCGCGAACCGCCCCGCCGACCAGATAGGCCGTGTAACCGGCCTCGTTCAGGCGGTACAGCACCCGCAGCGCCGCGTTGCTGATGTTCTTGCGGGAAATGATGTGCTGGTCGCGCGGAATGATCCGCAGCGTTGGCGTGATGTCGGTCCTTGATTCGAGATTCAAGCGGTCGGAATCCTTGCGGGCGAAGCCGCCCCTGGTTGCCATAAGTCGCGGCTGGCAGCGCCGCGGATCGTCCCGCGTGGCCGATGATGCAGCACCGACGGGAGATGCTTCGAACGGTGCATGCCGAGCATTGCCGCGCGAAACAATTCCGTTATACTAGCGCGCCTCGCAAGATAACGCTCCCTTCGTCTAGTGGCCCAGGACACTGCCCTCTCAAGGCGGGAACACGAGTTCGAACCTCGTAGGGAGCACCATCTACTTGTGCAATCTTCCATGATTGCCGTTGTCTGGAAAGGTCCCGACAACTCACGCACCTTGGCTATTGGCCAGATCAGAAGCGGCCATCCATGGCCGCACTCTTCACAAGAGCCTCTCGACCACTTCTTCTTAAAGCCGAAACGCCTCCATGACTTTCGTCGTCATCGACAACTGCATCAAGTGCAAATACACCGATTGCGTTGAGGTCTGCCCGGTTGATGCCTTCCATGAAGGCCCCAATTTTCTGGCGATCGATCCGGACGAGTGCATTGACTGCACTCTGTGCGAACCGGAATGCCCGATCAACGCGATCTATCCGGAAGACGACGTGCCGGCCGGTCAGGAAGCCTTCGTGGCGCTCAACGCCGAACTGGCCAAGGGCTGGCCGGTGATCACCGAGCGCAAGGACAGCCCGACCGACGCCAAGGACTGGGAAGGCAAGCCGGACAAGTTGCAACTGTTGCAGCGCTGAGTTTTACCTCTATGCAAAAGAGAACGCCGCCCTCGGGGCGGCGTTCTCTTTTGCATAGAGCCAGCTGCTAAAGGAT
>DASZCB010000179.1:0-2999 GCA_035943575.1 Rhodanobacter sp.
ACGACTGCAGGCTGTCCCACTCATGGCTGTGCAAGGCTACGAAACGCTCCTGCTTCATGGCCGTCCCAGCAACCAGTTGGCATGCGCGATCAACCGCTGCACCGCCGCAGTATCTCTACGCGCGGTCAACGGCGTGAGCAGGTTGGCCAGCTCTTCCTGTCGCTGCAAGGTGAGCAGGCCCGAGCGCTCGGCAAACGCCACCAGCGCGGCCTGCTCGTCGGCCGCCAGCACCAGCGGCAACGGCACGGCAGCCACCACCGGCACCTGCTGCCCCGCCGGCAGGTCGTTCGCATGGATCACCATCGTGCCGGCGACGATGTCGCCGAGCCGGCGTGCATGCGGATCGATCAGCGTGCTGGCCAGGCCCACGCCGTACACACCCGGCAATGCATCCACCACCCGCAACAGGTTGCGCACCACCGACGGCATCCACGTCACCGGCGTGCCGTCCGCGTTGACCACGCGCAGACCGAGCGCACGCTTGCCCAGCGTCTGCCCGCCCAACCACACCTCGCACACTATCGAGTACGCCCACATCAACGCGAACAGCAGCAGCATGGCCAGCCCGTTGCCACCCACACCGAACAGCGACAGCGGAATCATCGCCAGCACGAACACACCCATG
Organism: Rhodanobacter sp.; assembly: GCA_035943575.1. Taxonomy (GTDB): domain Bacteria; phylum Pseudomonadota; class Gammaproteobacteria; order Xanthomonadales; family Rhodanobacteraceae; genus Rhodanobacter. The sequence goes on from DASZCB010000179.1 coordinate 626, forward strand.
CGCAGCAACAGATCGACCATCCACGCCTGCGCACGCGGCAATGCACCGGCAGCGCGCAGCTGCAGCGAGATGCCTTCGGGCGTCTCGATCTCGCGGATGGTGTCGAGCATCAAGCGTCGACGACGATGGTATCGGCGATCAGGTCGTGCAGGCAGCGACGCTCGGGGCCGAAGATCAGCAACGGGTCGACCAGATTGACCAACCTGCCCACGAACGGAATCATGCCCATCAGCACGACCGGCACCACCCGCAGGAAGATGTAGCGCATCAGCTCGATGCGACTGCCATCGCTGCGCACCACGGCGATGTCCAGTGCGCGCTTGCCGACGGTCTGACCGCTACGGTGCAACATGACGCAGTTGATGATGCAAATTGCCAGCATCAGCACAATACCCAGCACGACTACACCGATCATTGGCGCGGCGGGTTTGATCCCTTGCCTGACGTCACCCACCATCGTGGCGCCCCAGATGATTGGCGCAAGCCAGATCAAGCTGATCACGCCATCCAGCAGGGCGGCGCCGAGTCGCTTGCCGCGACTCGCCTTGCGGCTTTCCAGGTCGCGTGCATCCCAGGCGGCCACGTCATCGACCACGGCCGCCGGCGCAGCATACGGATTGGTTTCCATCGCTTCCTTCCCCTTGTCACTGTCCTTGTTGCCCTTCCCCATGTCGGGCAATTCCGGCGAGTATAGAAGCGATTTTTGACCGCTGGCTACCGCTTCGGCTTGAGCAAGGTGCCGGTGCACTTCGGCGAGCCGCACAGGCACACCCACAGCTTCTTCAGACGCGCGGTATGCGGCACGTCGAGCACGATGCCGTAGTCGTAGGTGAGCTCCTCGCCCGACTTGATCGCACGAATCGTCTCGATCAGCACCTTGTCCTTGCGCGGATCGCCGCTGGCGCTTTCCTCGACTACGGCGCGGCAGTTCGGCGCGCAGCTGTGGTTGATCCAGCGCGCGCTGTTGCCATGCTGGTTGGCGTCGATGATGTAATCGTCGTTGAGCGTGAACAGGAACGTGTGCCCGGTTTCGCCGCCGTCGCCATACAGATCGTCCGCCTCGGCATGGGTCAGCAATTTGCCCTTGTACTGGATGATCTCTTCACCCTTGGCGATGGCGCTGACGGCGAAGACTCCGTTGCCGTGGATCGGCGAACGGCGGGCGATGATGCGACGTGCTGAGGTCATGGAAAAATCTGCTGGCTCAAGGAAACGGAGCCGCGATGATGCCCGTTGCGGGGCGTCATGGGAATTTCCGCCAGTTTTGCTAAGATTCAAACAATCGTTTGAGGTGAAGTCATGAAACGACTGCTGCGTGGATTTCTGCTTGTCCTGTTGACGGCCGGTCTGATCGCCTGTGGCCCGGCGAAGAAGAGCGTCTACCCGCCCAACGTGAGCATCCAACAATTGTCGGTGCTGCCCGGTGGCCAGTGGCAGCTGACCGTGCGCATCCAGAACAACAGTTATGGCGAGATGGATTTCAAATCGCTGGACGGCCAATTGCAGATCGCCGAGCTGGTGCCGGTCCGGCTGCACGCGAACTTCAAGCTGGACGTGCCGGCGCTCAACGGCGATGTGATTCAGCTCGACGTGCTGCCCACCACGCCGATGACGCAGGCGCTGCAGACCATCGCCGGCAAAGGCAGCAGCGGCAGGCTGGCCTACCGCGTCAGTGGCAGCGCCAGCGCCAAGCCCGAACAGGAAGACAAGCCGCGCACGTTCGACTTCAACGGCAACGACTGGATCTCGCCGGTGCCGGGCATTCCCAACACGTATCGCTGATCTCTCTTCATTCCAGGAATCATCATGACCGCTTACAAGGCTCCCCTCGACGACCTGCGCTTCGCCCTGTTTGACGTGCTGGGCGCCGAAAAAATCCTGACCGGTCTGCACGGTGGCGAGGCGCACAGCCGCGACCTGCTCGACGCGGTGCTGGAAGAAGCCGGCCGCCTCAGCGAACAGCTGCTGGCGCCGACGAATGGTCCTGCCGACGAGGAAGGCTGCCGCTTCGACAAAGCCACCCAGACGGTGACCACGCCGAAGGGTTTCAAGGAAGCGTTCAAGCAGTTTGCCGAAGGCGGCTGGACCGGCCTGACCAATCCCGAAGCGTACGGCGGCCAGGCGCTGCCCAATGCACTGGGCACCGCTACCACCGAAATCTTCCAGTCCGGCAACCTGGCCTGGAGCCTGTATCCGCTGCTCTCCGAAGGCGCCACCCATGCCATGGAAATGCATGGCGAGGAATGGCAGTGCGAGCGCTTCATGAAGCCGATCGTCGAAGGCCGCTGGACCGGCACCATGTGCCTGACCGAGCCGCAGGCCGGCTCCGACCTAGGCTTGCTGAAAACCCGCGCCGAACCCGCCCAAGTGGAAT
>DASZCB010000180.1:0-1983 GCA_035943575.1 Rhodanobacter sp.
AACCGTGTTCACGTACTGCGTGCTGACCCAACTGGTGAAGGTGCTCTACGTGCGCCGCTATGGACGTTGGCTGTAACACGCGCCGAAGTTCCGGCGGCTGACGGCCGCAGATGACATAGTTCTGGTACATGGACGTACCGCGTCCCGCACGGAAAAGAGAATCCGTTGTGCATCCATCATGCACACGGTTTTCCGTGTGTTCGCTGGCTACGAAGCTGGACACGCTTGAATCAACACTCCAGTCCGTGATGGGCTCGGGAGGTACATCATGAAGGGAACCCTCATCTTGCTGGATATTGCAGGCTACGTCGCGCTGTTGCTGTGGGGCACGCACATGGTCACCAGCGGTGTGCTGCGCGGTTATGGAAGTACGTTGCGCCGTTGGCTGGGCCGTTACCTGGGCCATCGCGCCGCCGCGTTTTTCTTCGGTATCGGCGTGACTGCGCTACTGCAGAGCAGTACCGCCACCGGCATGATGGCCAGCTCGTTTGCGGCAAATGGTTTTCTCGGCTTGGCGCCGGGACTGGTGGTGATGCTTGGCGCGAATGTCGGCAGCACGCTGGTGGTGCAGTTGTTGTCGTTCGATATTGCGCTGGTGGCGCCGGTGCTGATCCTGATCGGCTTCGTGGTGCACCAGCGCAGCGATGATGCGCGCTACGAGAACATCGGCCGCGTCGCTATCGGCTTGGGTTTGATGCTGATGGCGCTGCACCTGCTGGTGCTGTCGCTGGCGCCGGTGGAGGATGCCGCAGCGTTGCGCGCAGTGCTGCGCAGTCTGGCCAGTGAGCCGGTGCTGGCGTTGCTGGTGGCGGCGATCCTGACCTGGGCCTGCCATTCCAGCGTGGCGGTGGTGCTGCTGATCGTCTCGCTGTCGACAGCCGGCGTGGTCGATGCACAAGGTGCGTTGGCCTTGGTGCTGGGCGCGAATCTTGGCAGCACCTTGCCGGCGCTGATCGACGCACACATGCCGGTGGCGCGTCGACTGCCGTTGGGCAACACGCTGGTGCGCCTGTTCGGCTGCCTGATCTGCCTGCCCTTGCTGCATCCACTGGTCGGCTTGCTCGCCCATCTCGATGATTCGCCCGCGCGTATGGCGGTGAATTTCCATACGGCGTTCAATCTCGCGCTGGCCTTGATCTTCATCCTGCCGGTGGATCGCTTGTCGCGGCTGCTGGTGCGCCTGTTGCCCGAATCGCCGCGCCCGGCTGATCTGGGCGTGCCGCAGTATTTGGACGAGGGCGCACTGGATACCGCGAACGTGGCGCTGGCCAACGCCGCGCGCGAATCGATGCGGATGGCCGACATGGTCGAAAGCATGCTGAAGGGCCTGGTCGAGGTGTTCGGCAAGGACGATCGCGCGCGTGCCACAGCGGTCAGCCGGATGGACCCGACGCTGGACCGGCTCGGTGTGGCGATTCGCGAGTATCTGGCCGACCTCGGCGGCGAGGCGCTCAACGAAGAGGATGGCGAACGCAGCCAGGAGATCCTCGCCTTCGTCATCAACATCGAACACATCGGCGACATCACCGCCAACAACCTGATGGATTTCGCTGCGAAGAAGGCGCAACGTGGCCAGGATTTTTCCGCCGACGACATCCAGGATCTGGCGCAGATGCATGGCCATGTGATGGACAGCCTGCGCATGGCGTGGGCCGTGTTCTTGCGCAGCGACCTCCGTGCCGCGCAACAATTGATCGCGCGTAAGGAAGTGTTGTGGCGGCTGGAGAATGAGATTTCCGAACGACACATCCGTGCGTTACGGGATCGCCGCGACGACGGTGGTGCCGGCGATGTCTACCTGCGAATTCTGCGCGATCTCAAGCGCATCCACTCGCATCTGGCAGCGTTGGCTTATCCGGTGCTGGAGCGGGCCGGGCTGCTGCAGGATCGGCTGGTACGGGAGCCTGTGCTGGCGACCAACGTGCCGCGTTGATCGGCCTGCATGAGCTTATCCAGCTCGCGTCGCAGGCTGGATAAGTTCAG
>DASZCB010000181.1:0-4652 GCA_035943575.1 Rhodanobacter sp.
CTTCTCCGGTCAATGCCGAAGTCATGGAATACGTCGACCCGCGCACCACGGCCGAGTTGCGCAGTGCGCTGGCCAGCATGCGCTCCGATGACAGGGATCTGTGGGTCGCCAATGGCCAGCGCCTGAAGAAGCTTGGCGAGATTGGGCGCGGTCTGTGGCTGGAATGGTCGCAGCAGTCCGATCGGTTCGACCCTGCCGACGCGGCGCGCGTGTGGGACAGCTTCACCGCCGATCGCACGGGGCATCAAGCGGTGTTCTCCGAAGCCCAGCGGCGCGGCTGGCTGAATCCAGCGAGCAACGCGGCGCATATCCCTGCGCAGCCTGCGCCGTCCAGCATCCTCGACGCCCTGCGCGCCGCATGCGTGCCTTTCACGATCGAAGAGCTGGCCGCGTCAGCTATCCCGCACCCGCATGCTTTCATGTCGCCCGATGGGCGCCGCGGCCTGTTTCCCGAGGGTGAGGTATCGATCGTCGCCGCGCCTGGCCGTGAGGGCAAGACCAGCGCCGTCATGGCCTTCGTCAAGCATTACGCGCTGGGCATTGCGCTGGCCGACATGGCGCCCACCGAGATCCGATCGGCGCTCATCTTCAGCGCCGAGGATGACCGCGCGCAGTATTCGCGCAAGTTTGAGGCGCAGCACCTGTATTCGCCATTCGACGAAGGCGAAATGTTGCGCCGCAACGTCATCATTCCCGAGCTGCATACCGGGGAGCTTGGCGACTGCCGCGAGATCGTCAAGGCACAGGGCAAGCAACTGGCGCGCGGCGTCATCGTTGACCCCTTGATCGACATGATCATGGAGTTGAAAACCAAGGAGTGCCCGCTGGGCCTGGTGGTGTTCGAGACAGCCAGCACGATCAGCGAGGCTGAGGAAGACAACGCCGGACTGCGGTTCCTGATCATGACCCTGAAGCACATTGCCAAGACGACCGGTGTGGCCGTGGTGCTTACCCACCACACCAATCAGGAATCTGGCAATGCGCTGTCGTCGCTTGAGCTGAGCGAGGCGGCCATCCGTGGTGGTACGGCGCTGGTCAACAACGCCCGGCAGACGCACCTGATCGTGAACCTTGGCAGCGATGCCCAGCCGTTCCCCGACGGCGATGCGCGCACGCTGCTGCGCAAGATGGTCGCGCCAGGCGAGCCTGAGCGGATCACAGCAATGATCTGCCTGTCATCGTCCAAGTCGGCCGACCCAGCGCCCACGTTCTTTCGCTGGTCAGACACCGAGCACCACGGGCCACGGCTTCACACCATTCAACCCCCCCGTGACGTTGCCGGGAAGTCGTGGCTGAGCGTGCGCCGGATGCTGTCAGGTGCGAGGGAAGAGGCCAAGGCAGACAAGAAGGCCATTGCCGGCCAGGCCAACATGCGTCTATGCGTCGAGGCGGCGACCGCACTGGCTGAAGAAGGCGAACAGCCTACGGCCTCCAAAATATGCGCCAAGTGCTCACACGCCCCAGGGTGGGCCAAGTCCTATTTGGCGATGGCTGTCGAGCTTGGCGACCTCGTGCGATCGACCGAACAGGTGCCAAGAACCAAGGGGTACACCGACGTTTACCGGCCACCGTCTGATGGTGCCAAACCATGGGAAAAGGGCGACTCCTTGAATGACTCCTTGCCATCAAATAATGCACCATGGAGTAAGTGATAAATGAAACATAATCAACAACTTAACTCCTTTGCTGACTCCTTGATGACTCCTGTCAAACCGATTGGGTCTGTACTCTCGGGTAAAGCGCGCCGTCAGGTGCGGCGCATACCCGGTACTGACCCCGCCCGACTACTACTCCTTGGTGCTGTATCCCTAAAGGGGAAAGGAGTAGTCGCAAAGGAGTCGTTTGTCCCTGCTGTCAGGGAACAATCATGAACTGCCCGGTACAGGAAGACTTCGAGCAGGAACTGGTCATCCGCTGGTCGATCGGCCAGATCGATGCCTGGCCCGAGCTGGCCCTGCTGCACCACATCCCGAACGGAGGCAAGCGGGGCAAGGCCGAGGCGGCCAAGCTCAAGCGGATGGGCGTCAAGCCCGGCGTGCCCGACCTGTGCCTGCCGGTGGCGCGCGGTGGCTTCCACGGCCTGTACGTCGAAATGAAGCGCCTGGACGGCGGGCGCGTATCGAGCGAGCAACGAGTGTGGCTGGCTGCGCTGCACGCGGCTGGGCATTGCGTGGCGGTGTGTGAGGGGCACGAGCAGGCGATTGCCGTGCTGCGTGATTACTTGGCGGCCGATGGCCAGAACGAACAGGAGCTTGCCGCATGATCCCAGCCACCCACGAACCCCGCAGCCGCCCGACCTTCCGCGAGCGCGTGCACGCCCTGGCCGGACACGGCACGTTCCGCGAGCCAGCGCAGGGCAGCAGCGAACAGCGGCAGATACCGGCCGATCACCTGATAGCGGCGGCCCTGAGCTTTGGCCGGCGCAACCCGCGCGACATCGGGCCGGATATGGCTATCGACATGGCAACGGGGCGACCGGGGCACTACCTCAAGTGCTGCGAGTGGGCTGGACGCGCCGTAGCGGCCGACAGAGGCGCGCCGGCACGCCGAGCCAAGCCCTGGGCTGCCCACGTTGCTGTGAGCGCCTACAACGCGCTCGTTCGCGGTTACAGCGTGCCGCCGGCTCCCGAGGGGTGCCGCGAGGACGATTGGGCCGAGCTGGTGTTGTTCGCGTGCCTGTTGCTGGAATATGCGGCCGAGGATGCGCTAGCGTTGGCGGGTAGAAGGCATCGGAGGGTGGCGTGAGAGAGAAATTTGAGGCGTGGTGGATGGCGCGAGAGGGTGCAAAAGAGCGCAACCTTGCTCGTGGAAGCAATGCCTATTACAACCCGAGCGTCCAGTGGGCGTGGGAAGGATTCAAGGCCGCATGGCGTTGCGTGAAGTACAAAGGCAAGCCTGTCCCTTGACTTCATCCCACAACCTGCAACCATTGCCCAAGATGCGATAGTTTTGCGGTGAATGCGCAGTGGTGATGCGCTTAGTGAAGCTCGGCATGCACACGCGGAGCATGACGTCCGGTTCGCCGGCCTTTAACCGAGTCAAGCCGGAGCCTCACCACCGGCCACCGCAGATTCACAAACAAGCCCGGCCACGCGCCGGGCTTTTCTTTTGAGCCGGTCGACGCCAAGGCGCCGTAGCAGCCGCAAGGCTCGCCGGACTTATTCGAGACCACGACATGAGCGCACTTCCAAGTGAGGCAGCTGCACGCGTCGAGTTTATAAACGCAGGCCACGCGAACCTCGTCAGCACCTTGCGGCATGGAAAGTCGCGCAAAGGGAACTGGTCGCCTGAGTATTACTCGTGGGCTTCGATGATCCAGCGATGCACCAATCCGGCGCGAAATGTGTATGCGCTGTATGGCGGTCGGGGGATTACAGTCTGCGAACGATGGATGAACTTTGACAATTTCCTGGCCGATATGGGTGAACGCAAGCCCGGGACATCTTTGGGCCGCATCAATGGTGACGACGACTACTCGCCGGGCAATTGCGAGTGGCAGAGCGATGCGTTGCAAAGCCAGTCACGCAGAAACAACAAGCTGAATCTCGAAATGGTCAATGAAATTCGCCAAAGCAGTGACTCACATCGCGTGCTTGCGAAACGTTTCGGCGTTTCACGCGTGATGATAGATCGCGTTATCAAACGCGAGGCTTGGGTATGAATACGCTGCCAACGGATGCCGCTGATCGCAATGAGTTCCCCATGGCTGATGGCCTTCTGTATTACTTCCCTGCTGCCCTAGCGGCTGTTTCAAATTGCAGCAAGAAGGGGAATGAGCAACATAATAAAGGCGAGCCGCTGCATTGGGCGATGGACAAGTCGACCGACCACGCGAACAAGATCATGCGACACCTGATGGAAGTCGGCACCGATGACACAGACGGCGTGCCGCACTCGGTGAAGGTGGCGTGGCGTGCGTTGGCGCTGGCGCAAGAGGATCTGATGGCGCGCAAGGGTGCGCCGATGCCGAGGAATGGGCGGAAGGGTGAGTCGCCGCAGGAGATGCTTGAACGGGTGCTGACGCCGTCTGTTCGCACGCTGACACCAGAAGAGATCGCGACCATTCGTCTGCAGTCCGCACCCAACTGCGACGCCTTCGCCCGCGACGACGAGGCCACCGGCCTGTGATCTGCCCGAAGTGTCAAGGTGAGAGCGCCATTCGCAACGGTGGTGGGCGCTGCTACTGCCGTGATTGTGGCAAGTTCAGCATGGTTCCGCCTGAACGCACCGCCGAGGAAGTGAGCGAGGCAACCCTCGCGCGCCAAGGCTGGGCGCCTGAGCATGGCATCACCACGCCGCTACCGCTGGGGCAAAAGCTGCGCGGCACCTCGACGCTCATCGATAAACGCACTGGCGAGACCGTGCTGCAGTGGGTGAAATCCAGTGAGGATGCGGAGCAACAGGCCGCCATCTTCCGCGCCGCGTGCGAAGCGATGGCCGCCGACCTGCCGAAGCTCAAGCCACGCAAGGCGAAAGGCTGCTGGCGCACTGACCTGCTGACTGTCTACCCGATTGGCGACCCGCACATCGGCATGTACAGCTGGGCGGCGGAGACTGGCGAAGATTGGGATCTTGCGATCGCCGAGCGCGTGCATTGCGGTGCGATGGCAGAGCTGGTGGACAGTTCGCCAGCGACCGAGCAAGCCATCCTG
>DASZCB010000182.1:0-2711 GCA_035943575.1 Rhodanobacter sp.
CGGGTTTCATTGCGCGAAGTCGATGCCGATCTTGCCGAAGTGCCGGCCGGCGGCGAGATGCTCGAAGGCCTCGCGTAGCTGATCGAAGCCGAACACGCGATCGATGACCGGCTCCATGCCGGAAGCCTCGATCGCCGCGACCATGCGCTCGTGTTCCTCCAGCGATGCCACCGAGATGCCTTGCAGGTGTACACGCTTGAGGATCGCCTTGCTCAGCGGCAAGTTGGCGTCCAACCCGCCCATGAAGCCCACCAGCCCGACGAAGCCGTGCATGCGCACCGCGTCCAGCGACTGCGCGAGCGTGGCGCCGCCCACCGTCTCGATCACCGCATCGACGCCGGTGCCGCCGGTGGCCTCGCGCACGAGGGCACCCCACTGCGGGTGCTTTACGTAGTTGATGCCGATGTCGGCGCCGAGCGCCTTAGCGCGGTCGAGTTTGTCGTCGTTTGACGAAAGCAGGATCACCCGTGCGCCGCGCAATTTGGCGAACTGCAGCGCGAACAGCGAGACGCCGCCGGTGCCCAGCGTCAGCACGGTCTGGCCGGTGGTGACGTGGGCCAGTTCCAGCGTCTGCCAAGCCGTGAGCGCGGCAATCGGCAGGGCGGCAGCTTGCACGCTGGACAGGTGCGCTGGCGCGCGCGCCAGCGAGTACTGATCGAAGCAGGCCAGCTCGCGCATCACGCCGTCGTACGGGCCGCCGATCTCCGCGCCCTCCCATTCCGGCCGCATCGCGCCGGCGATCCAGCGCGACTTGTAGAAAGTGGTGACACGATCGCCCGGCTTGAAGCGGCTGACGGCGCTGCCAACCTCCAGCACGGTGCCGGCGCCGTCGGACACGGGCACGATCGGCAGTGTCACACCGCGATACAGGCTGCCGGTTACCAGCATGTGATCGCGGAAATTGAGTGAGGCTGCCTCCATCCGTACCAGCACCTCGGTCGGGCCGGGGCGTGGGACGGGCAGGTCGGTCACTTGCAGGTGATCGAGGTCGAGCGCGGTGAGTTGCAGGCTACGCATGGCGATGCTCCGGAGGTGGAATGGCGCCATGGTCATCCCGCTAGCGATGAAAGATAATCCACACAAATGACATTTCTTTTGTTCATTGTATGAATCAATCGTTCGAGCTCACACCGACCCGTCTGCGCGAGTTGCGCGGCTTTGCGTCGGCGGCGCACCGGCTGAATTTCTCGCAGGCAGCGCGTGAGGTGGGCTGCACGCCGTCGGTGCTGAGCCGGCGCATCGCCGCGCTGGAACAGGTCGTGGGCGGCAAACTGTTTCTGCGCACTACGCGGCGGATGACACTGACTGCTCGTGGCGAGCAACTGCTCGCACACTGCGGGCGGCTGGAGGCGGTGCTCGGCGAGCTGGCCGCCGATCTGCGTCCGCCGGGCGGCGAGCCGGCCGGGCGGCTTTGCGTACACCTGCCGGGGAACTACGGCCGCCATCGCATCGCGCCTCTGCTCGCCGCGTTCATGCGACGGCATCCCCAGGTGCGATTGGAGGTGACCTATGACGATGCCTACGTTGACATGGTTGCGGCCAAGGTCGATCTGGCCGTGCGGGTGGGCAAGCTCGCCGATGCGCAGCTGGTGGCGCGACGGGTCGGCACGATGCGCCGCTATCTGTGCGCGTCGCCGGAGTATTTGGCGTCAGCATCGCCGCTGCTCGATCCGGCTGACCTGAAGGCGCATCGCTGCATCACCTTCAGCGGCCTGCGCACCGGTACGCTGTGGCAGTTCAGTCAGCAGCGCCAACGCCGCTCGGTGCGCGTCGAGCCAATGCTGAACTGCAACGATGCGCAGGCCGTGCGCGATGCCTTGCTGGCCGGCGTTGGTATCGGCCTGCAGGGCGACTACATGGCCGATTCGCTGATCGAATGCGGCAGCCTGGTCGAAGTACTGCCGCAGTGGTCGCTGTCCAGCTCGCCAATCCATCTGCTGTGGCTGTCTGGTGCTGATCGCGCGCCAGCCATGCGCAGCCTCATCGACCATCTGGTGGCCGCGCTGGCCGTGGATGGCGCCTGACCACGGCAAGCATGCGTGAGACACGCAGCGTCCTGCGCGGCGGACGCTGCGCGAATCGGCATCGGCGACGAAGATGCTAGAATTCTCCAGTCGGCTCTGCCGGCAAACACTACATAGCGTCTTCAGGGCGGGGCGAAATTCCCCACCGGCGGTAGGTTGCATCGGTTCACGCCGTACAACGAGCCCGCGAGCGCCTTGGCCCGATCCGCGATGGAACAGGCCAGGGGTCAGCAGATCCGGTCAGATGCCGGAGCCGACGGTTGGAAGCTGGCGACAGTTTCCTCACAGTCCGGATAAAGAGAAGACGGTCGGATGCGTGGCTTTGCGGCTGTGCGTCGACCTCATGCCTTGGGGCGTTTTTCGCTTGTTGTTCAACGCGGGAAACGTTTCATGAAATTCACTCTGTACATTTGGGACATCACCCTCCTGCCGGAGGCGCGCTGATGTTTACCGGCATCATCCAGTCTGTTGGTTGTATCGCGCGGCTCGAGCCGCGTGGTGGCGACATGCGTTTGGCCGTCGATACGGCCGACCTCGACCTTACTGACGTACAGCTGGGCGACTCGATCGCCGTGTCCGGCGTGTGCCTCACCGCGGTGGCACTGGAGCCGCACGGGTTCAGCGCGGATGTCTCCAACGAGACGCTGTCGCTCACTTCGCTGGGCAAGCTGAAGGCGGGTGATCCGG
>DASZCB010000183.1:0-6126 GCA_035943575.1 Rhodanobacter sp.
GGCTTGCGCGTGTTGGAGCCGGAGAAAATCACGTCGGTCAGCGAATCGCCGCGCAGACGGCTGGCTGCGCTCTCGCCCATCACCCAGCGGATCGCATCGATGATGTTGGATTTGCCGCAGCCGTTCGGGCCGACCACGCCAATCATGTTGCTCGGCAGATGCAGGGTGGTCGGGTCCACGAAGGACTTGAAACCGGCGAGTTTGATCGTGCTCAGGCGCATGCGGTCATCAGTAGGTCAGTCAGGTAACGCCCGTTGGTCGGGCGACAGGGCACTGTGCCAAACGCGGGGCGGCGCTGCAATGCGGTTTCGCGTGAAGTTTCACTTCAATAGTGAAACATAAATGCATGTTATTTATTGTTATTTACCTTGAACGGCGTTGATCGACAGCGCATGGATGCCGTTATCCATCAACCCGTCGAGCGCCGCATAGACCATCCGGTGACGCTTGATCGGCAGCTGGCCGGCAAACGCGGCGCTGACGATCCGTACATGGAAGTGGCCCTTGCCCTCTCCCGCATGACCGGCGTGCTTGTGGCCTTCATCCAGTACTTCCAGCTCGCTCGGCGCGAACGCGGCTTGCAGGCGTTCGCGGATCTGCTCAATGACGGGTTGCCCGGTCATCGCTGTGCCCACGGTCACGGCAGCACTTTGCGGAACGGCTTGACCGCGGTCTCGCGATACACGCCAGCGGCGATATAGGGATCCGCCGCGGCCCAACTTTCCGCCGCTGCCAGCGAAGCGAACTCGGCCACGATCAGGCTGCCGCTGAAACCCGCCGGACCCGGATCTTCCGCATCAATCGCCGGAAACGGACCGGCCAGCAGCATGCGGCCCTCATCCTGCAGCTGCTGCAGGCGGGCCAGGTGCGCGGGACGCGCGGACTTGCGCGCTTCGAGCGAATTCGCGTTGTCGGTGCCGATGATCGCGTACCACATGGTTCAAGCCTCCGGGCGCATATAGGGGAACAGCAACACGTCGCGGATCGAAGCCGAATCGGTCAGCAGCATCACCAGCCGATCGATACCGATGCCGAGGCCGCCGGTGGGCGGCAGGCCCACTTCCAGCGCGCGGATGTAGTCGGCATCGAAGTGCATCGCCTCGTCGTCGCCGGCATCCTTGGCGTCAACCTGGGCCTGGAAACGTGCGGCCTGATCTTCCGGATCGTTCAACTCGGAGAAACCATTGGCGATCTCCTTGCCGTTGACGAACAGCTCGAAGCGATCGGTGATGCCTTTGTCGGTATCGCTCTCGCGCGCCAGCGGCGACACTTCGACCGGATGATCGGTGATGAAGGTGGGCTGGATCAGCGTGTGCTCGACCGTCTTCTCGAAGATTTCCAGCAGCAGCTTGCCCCAGCCGTAGCCGGGCTTGACCTGCGCGTGCAGACGCTTCGCATGGGCGGCCATCGCTTCGCGATCGCGAAGTTCCTCACGCTTGATTTCCGGATTGTGCTCCAACACCGCGTCTTCCATCCGCCAGCGACGGAACGCCGGGCCGACATCGATCGCCGCGCCGTCCCAGTTGAGTTCCGTGGTACCCAGCACGGTCTGCGCGGTATCGCGGATCAGACCCTCGGTAAGATCCATGACCTCGTGATAGGTGGCGTAGGCCTGATACAGCTCCAGCATGGTGAACTCGGGGTTGTGCCGGGTCGACACGCCCTCATTGCGGAAGTTGCGGTTGATCTCGTAGACGCGGTCGAAGCCACCGACGACGAGGCGCTTGAGGTACAGCTCCGGCGCCACGCGCAGATACAGATCCATGTCCAGCGCATTGTGGTGCGTCACGAACGGCCGTGCGGTGGCGCCGCCAGGGATGATGTGCATCATCGGCGTCTCGACTTCCATGAAGCGACGTGCCGGTGCTTCCAACCACTGGCGCATGAAGCCGATGATCTGCGAGCGCTGCATGAAGGTACGCCGCGCTTCCTCAGTGACGATCAGGTCGACGTAGCGCTGGCGATAGCGCTGCTCCACGTCAGCGAGACCGTGGAACTTGTCCGGCAGCGGGCGCAGGCTCTTGGTCAGCAGGCGCAGGCCATCGACGCGCACCGACAGCTCGCCGGTCTTGGTGCGCATCAGCACGCCTTCGGCGCCCACGATGTCGCCCACGTCCCAGCCCTTGAACGCCTCGTAGGTTTCGCCCAGCGTGCCTTGATGGATGAATAGCTGGATGCGGCCGCTGAAATCCTGCAACTGCACGAAGCTGACCTTGCCCTGCACGCGTTTCAGCACGATGCGACCGGCCATCTTCACGTGCCGCGCTGCGGCCTCGATCACCTCGGCCGTCTGCACGTCCTTGTCGATGAACTCGGCCTGCAGGTCACCGGCGAAACTATCGACCTTGAAGTCGTTCGGAAACGCGATGCCCTGCCCGCGCAGCGCATTCAGTTTCTCGCGACGCTCGGCGATCAGCTTGTTTTCGTCGATGGGTAGGGTGTCGGCCGGTTCACTCATGGGGATTCCGTTACAGCCAGCGCTCGTGCCGAGCGTCGGACGTTTCTCTGTTTATGGTTGATTTGCAAATAACACAGGAGGGTTTTTCTTCGGAACGGCACCGCCCGTCAATCGCCCTTGTGAAACACGTGCTTGACTGCATGCTTGGTCGCATCCCAGCCCTCGCGCGCACCGTGGCCGACAGCGATACCGGCCTTCTTCGCGCCGTGCCCGATGCCGACGCCGGCCTCCTTCGCGCCATGCCCGACCGAGACGGCGACGTGCTTGGTCGCCTGGCCGACATCGCGGGCGCCGTTGGCGACGCCGTGGCCGACCGCTTTGGCGTCCTGCTTGACACCCGAGCTCTCCTGAGCAACAGCCGTGCCGTTGAACGCCGCAAATGCAGCGAATGCGATAAGGGTCCCGCAGATCTTCTTGCTGTTCATGCTGTGGCTCCTTGCAGGTGATTGAACCGATTCAACAGATCAGCACTCACGCATCGGTGCGTTTGGCGCCGGCCTCGAGACCGGATTTCAGGCTGGCCTCGATGAATTCGTCCAGGTCGCCGTCCAGCACTTTCTGCGTGTCGGTGCGTTCGATGCCGGTGCGCAGATCCTTGATGCGGCTCTGGTCGAGCACGTAGTTGCGGATCTGGCTGCCCCAGCCGATGTCGGACTTGGTCGCTTCCAGCGCATCCCGTTCGACGTTGCGCTTCTGCACTTCCAGCTCGTACAGCTTCGCGGCCAGCATCTTCATCGCGGTGTCGCGATTCGCATGCTGGCTGCGGCCAGTCTGGCAGGCCACGACGGTATTGGTCGGAATATGCGTGATGCGTACCGCCGACTCGGTCTTGTTGACGTGCTGGCCACCGGCACCGGATGAACGGTAGACGTCGGTGCGCAGGTCGGCCGGATTGATCTCGATATCGATGTCGTCATCGACTTCCGGCGACACGAACACCGAGGTGAAGCTGGTGTGTCGACGGTTGTCCGAATCGAACGGGCTCTTGCGCACCAGGCGGTGCACGCCGATCTCGGTCTTCAACCAGCCGTAGGCGTAGTCGCCTTCGACGCGGAACGTGGCGGACTTGATCCCGGCCACTTCGCCGCCGCTGACTTCCATCAGTTCGGTCTTCCAGCCGCGCGCTTCGCACCAGCGCAGGTACATGCGCAACAGCATCTCGGCCCAGTCCTGTGCTTCGGTGCCGCCGGCGCCGGCCTGGATGTCGACGAACGCGTTGGTGGCGTCCATCTTGCCGGAGAACATGCGCTGGAACTCCAGTTTGCCGACCTGTGCCTCAAGCCTGGCAAGGTCGTCGATTACTGATTGCGCGGTTTCGTCGTCGCTGTCGGCGATCGCCATCTCCAGCAGCTCGCTGGCGTCGGTGAGGCTGGCGGTCAGCGTGTCGATGCCGTTGACGATGGTATGCAGGCGGGCACGTTCGCGGCCCAACTCCTGCGCGCGCGCCGGATCGTCCCAGACATTGGGGTTTTCCAGCTCGCGGGTTACTTCTTCCAGACGCTCGTTTTTTGTAGCGTAGTCAAAGATACCCCCGAAGCGACTCGACCCGGCCACGGAGGTCGGCGATCTGCGCAAGGATGGGATTGGTCTCAATCATGTTCAGGCCGTGGTTTGTGGCGCCCGGACGGGCGCTGGATGAACCGCGAATCATAGCAAAGCGCCATCCTGCACACACGGTCGCGAGGGGTAGTCAGCCCAGCGCCTGCTGATGCACCCCCTTGACCGCCCGCCCGGACGGATCGGCCGCATTGGCAAACGCCGGATCCCACGCCAGCGCAGCTGGCGACGAGCAGGCGATCGACTTGCCGCCCGGCACGGTGGCTGCACAGGCTTCGCCGGGAAAGTGCTGCTCGAAAATGCGCCGGTAGAAATACGCTTCCTTGGTGGCCGGCGTGTTGAACGGATAACGCGCTGCGGCAGCGGCAAATTCGCGATCGCTGATCGCCTGTTCCGCATGCGCTTTCAGACCGTCGATCCAGCCGTAGCCGACGCCGTCGCTGAACTGCTCTTTCTGCCGCCACAGGATTGCATCCGGTAGCGCGCCGTCGAACGCCTCGCGCAACACGGCTTTCTCGATCCGGCCCTGCCCCGCCATCTTGTGCTTTGCATCCAGCCCCATCGCCACGTCGATGAACTCCAGGTCGAGGAACGGCACACGCGCCTCCACGCCCCACGCCATCATCGCCTTGTTCGCACGCAGGCAATCGTAGCTGTGCAGCGCATCGAGCTTGCGCACGGTTTCCTCGTGGAACGCTTCGGCCGACGGCGCCTTGTGGAAGTACAGATAGCCACCGAATAGTTCATCCGAGCCTTCGCCGGACAGCACCATCTTCACGCCCATCGCCTTGATCCGCCTCGCCAGCAAGTACATCGGCGTGGCAGCGCGGATAGTCGTGACGTCGTAGGTCTCGATGTGCCGGATTACTTCGGGCAGCGCGTCCAACCCTTCCCAGAACGTGTAGACGAAGCCGTGATGCACGGTGCCCAGCGCGTCGGCGGCGATCTGCGCGGCAGCCAGATCCGGCGAGCCGTCCAGGCCAATCGCGAACGAATGCAGCCGAGGCCACCATGCCTCGCTGCGGTCGTCGTCCTCGACGCGCTCCCGTGCGAAGTGTGCGGCGCAGGCAGCGACCAGCGAGGAATCCAGTCCACCGGAGAGCAGCACGCCGTAGGGTACGTCGGTCATCAACTGGCGATGCACGGCCTGCTCGAACGCCTGCCGCAAGACGGGCGCGGCTACATCGTGGCCACGCGTGTGTGCGTAGTCGCGCCACGGTTTGTCGTAATAGCGCTGCAACTCGCCGCTGGCGCTGTCGTATACATGACCGGGCGGGAACGGCGCCACGTCGGCGCATACGCCGACTAGCGCCTTCATCTCCGAAGCCACACACAAGCGACCGTGCACGTCGTGACCCCAGTACAGCGGGCAGACGCCGATCGGGTCGCGCGCGATCAGGTAGCACTGCGCTGCGCCATCCCACAGCGCGAACGCGAAGATGCCGTTGAGCTTATCCACGAAGGCGCCGCCCTGCTCGCGGTACAGCGCGTTGATCACCTCGCAATCCGAACCGGTGGTGAAGTCATACGCGCTGGCGCTACGCAGCTCGCGATGGTTGTAGATCTCGCCGTTCACCGCCAACGCCAGCGCTCCGTCGCGCGAACGCAGCGGCTGCGCACCACTGGCCGGGTCGACGATGGCCAACCGCTCGTGCACCAGGATCACTCCCGCATCGACGAACACCCCGCTCCAGTCTGGTCCGCGATGACGCTGGCGCTGCGACAGCTCCAGCGCTTGCCGGCGCAACGCAGCCATGTCGTCGCCCGGCTGCAGGTCGAACATTCCGAAAATCGCGCACATGATTGTTGTCCCTTGGGTTGGTATCGGCTTTGTTGAAAAGTCCGGCCATGGATGGCCGGTTTTGCTTTTTGCGAACGGATTCGCGTGAAACAAAAAGCAGAAGGCCCGCACTGGGCGGGCCTTCGTCGCGTATCGTTTCGTGGAAACTTGAAGCTACGCGAGGGCCCGCCAAAGGTCGGCGTTATTGTTCGCGCGATTATTGTTGTTGCCGGCCAGCACGAAGCTCCGCGCGGAAGGCGCGGTGAAGATCAGAGTGCTGGTGGCGACGGAATGCATGACCCAACTTGAACAGATCAGGCTAACGTTGGCA
>DASZCB010000184.1:0-5845 GCA_035943575.1 Rhodanobacter sp.
TCGACCGGGCCGCATCACCACGGAGGCGATGCTTTCGTCTACGTGCTGTCGGGTCATATTCGCAGCCAGATGGCGAAAAGTCCGGTGCGGGTCTACGGACCTGGCGAAAGCTGGTTTGAGCCGGCGGGCACGCACCATGTGGTCAGCGGCAATGCGAGCAGGAGCGAGCCGGCGACCATGCTGGTCGTTTTCGTCTCCCTGCCGCAGGCTGAGCTGACGACGATGGACGCGCCATCGGCTCAGCCGCCGGCGCGCACCCAGTCGAGATAGGCGTCATGGCCCCGTTCCACGGGGATGGCGATCAGTTCTGGCAATTCGTAGGGGTGCAGTTCCAGTAGCCGGGATTTCAGAGCCTCGAAGCGCCGGGCCGTAGTCTTGATCAACAGCAGCTCCTCGCGCTCGGTGGTTACCGCGCCCTGCCAGCGATAGGTGGAACTGATGCCAGATAGCCGGTTGACGCAGGCGGCCAGTCGTTCGCCGACCAGCGCCTCGGCGATCGCCTGCGCGCTGTCGCTGTCGGGGCAGCTGCAATAGCAGAGCAGAACGGTGTCGGGGATGGCCCGTGGCGGCATCGGCGAAGCGTAAAGGGAAACGGACCCGCCATGTGCGGTGTCCGCGCCGGGAGGCGATTTCGCGGGTCGCCCTTGAAACCTGTCGCTGTCCACCCAATTAGCTTTCCATCCCCGGTTCAAAGATCTTGCAGCGGCGTCTCATACCCGTAAAATTGGCACTCATTTACCATGAGTGCTAACAAGACTGCCGATCCGGGTCTTCAAAGCCTTGTCCCACCTCAATAGTCAGCTGGAGTCATCCATGAGCACACTGCGTCCGTTGCACGACCGCGTCATCGTCAAGCGTCTGGAAGAGGAGCGCGTCTCCGCCGGCGGCATCGTCATCCCCGACAGCGCCACCGAGAAACCCACCCGTGGCAAGGTCGTCGCCGCCGGCACGGGCCTGATCATGGCCGACGGCAAGGTGCGCCCGATGTCGCTGAAGGCTGGCGACACCGTGCTGTTCGGCAAGTACGCCGGCCAGGAAATCAAGATCGACGGTGAAGATCTGGTGTTCCTGAAGGAAGACGACATCGTGGCCGTGATCGAAGGCTGATAGCTGGAAATCGGGGTTCTCAGAGCGCGTACATCCGCGCACGTTGACCTTCCCCGGCTCCGAGCCTTCGCGCTACTGCTCGAAAAGCAAAACCCCATTCCTATTCAAAATTTTGAGGCAAAAATTTTATGGCAGCTAAAGAAGTACGTTTCGGTGAAGACGCCCGCGCCCGCATGCTCAAGGGCGTGAACACCCTGGCCAACGCGGTCAAGGTCACCCTCGGTCCGAAGGGCCGCAATGTCGTGCTCGAGAAGAGCTTCGGCGCCCCCACGATCACCAAGGACGGCGTGTCCGTCGCGAAAGAGATCGAACTGGCCGACCGCTACGAGAATCTCGGCGCGCAGATCGTCAAGGAAGCCGCTTCCAAGACCTCCGACGTCGCCGGTGACGGCACCACCACCGCGACCGTGCTGGCACAGGCGTTCATCCAGGAAGGCCTCAAGGCCGTCGCCGCGGGCATCAACCCGATGGACCTGAAGCGCGGCATCGACAAGGCCGTCGCGGCTGCCGTCGGCGAGCTGAAGAAGCTGTCCAACCCGACCGCGAACGACAAGGAAATTGCCCAGGTCGGTACGATTTCGGCCAACTCCGACACCAACATCGGCGACATCATCGCCACCGCGATGAAGAAAGTCGGCAAGGAAGGCGTGATCACGGTTGAGGAAGGCTCGGGTCTCGAGAATGAGCTCGACGTCGTCGAAGGCATGCAGTTCGATCGCGGCTACCTGTCGCCGTACTTCATCAACAACCAGCAGAGCCAGCAGGTCGAGCTGGACGACCCGTACATCCTGATCCACGACAAGAAAGTGTCGAACGTGCGCGAGCTGCTGCCGGTGCTGGAAGCCGTCGCCAAGGCCGGCAAGCCGCTGCTGATCGTCGCCGAGGAAGTCGAAGGCGAGGCACTGGCCACCCTGGTGGTCAACACCATCCGCGGCATCGTCAAGGTTGCCGCCGTTAAGGCGCCGGGCTTCGGTGACCGTCGCAAGGCGATCCTGGAAGACATCGCGATCCTGACCAACGGTCAGGTCGTGTCCGAGGAAGTCGGCCTGTCGCTGGAGAAGACCACGATCGCCGATCTGGGTCGCGCCAAGCGCATCGTCATCACCAAGGAAAACACCACGATCATCGACGGTGCCGGTGAAGCGGAGAAGATCCAGTCGCGCATCGCGCAGGTCAAGGCGCAGATCGAGGAGACCTCGTCGGACTACGACAAGGAGAAGCTGCAGGAGCGCGTGGCCAAGCTGGCCGGCGGTGTTGCGGTGATCAAGGTCGGTGCCGGCACCGAGATCGAAATGAAGGAAAAGAAGGCCCGCGTCGAAGACGCCCTGCACGCTACGCGCGCAGCTGTCGAAGAAGGCGTGGTCCCGGGCGGCGGCGTTGCGCTGATCCGCGCGCTGAAGGCCGTCGAAGGCCTGAAGGGTGACAACACCGATCAGGACCTGGGCATCGCGATCACCCGCCGCGCGCTGGAATCGCCGTTGCGTGCGATCGTCGCCAACGCCGGCGAAGAGCCGTCGGTCATCGTCCAGCGCGTCAAGGAAGGCACCGGCAACTTCGGCTACAACGCCGCGACCGGTGTGTTCGGCGACATGGTCGAGATGGGCATCCTGGATCCGACCAAGGTGACGCGTACTGCCTTGCAGCACGCCGCGTCGGTCGCCGGTCTGGCGATCACCACCGAGGCGATCATTGCCGAGCTGCCGAAGAAGGACGACGGTCACAGCCATGGCGGTGGTCAGGGCGGCGGCATGGGCGGCATGGGCGGTATGGACTTCTAAGTCCCGCTTCCTCGCTGTATCGAAGAAAACCCCGCCTGGTGCGGGGTTTTCTTTTGGGCACGACGGATAGATTGTGCGCATGGCGTAGCCCAGCAAAAGGCCCCGGGAGTTTCCTGCCGGGGCCTCGTCTTGCGCGCACTACTGAAGATCAGTGTCCGTGCGCAGTCGTCTTAGCATCCACCTTGACATCGGCACCTACCGATTGCCCGGTCGCGGTTTGCTTGACGGCATCGCCGACCGAGCCGGCAGTGCGGTCGGTGGCCTGGATCGCCGAATGTGCGGCATCGCGTACGTCGCCACCCACGCCCTGGCCGGCTGCACCTGCCTTGTCGGCGGTGTTGGCGGTGTCAATGCCCCCGCCCGCATCGACGTTGGCGTTCGCGTCAGCATGCGTATCGCCTGCGCCAGCTTTGGCCGAGCCGCCGGCATTCACATCGGCATCGGCGTTGCCGTTGACGGCCGACTGGGTTTTGTCGACTGCCTTGTGCGTCGCATGCTTTGTCTTGCTGCCAACACGGTGCATGGTCTCCATGGTCTGGGCACCGGTCTGGTCGACCGCGTGCACTGCGCTGGGTACGGCAGCACCGGCATTCACACCGGCGGCCACATGGGTGGCGCCACCGAGGCTGGCCTGTGCGAACGCGGGCACGCTGAGCGCACTGGTGGCGGCGATGAGGGCGGCAAGCATGGTCTTGTTCATGGGATGGATTTCCTCCAGGTAAGGGTGCCTTGAAACAGGTACTTCAAGGCTGCATCCACGCTAAGCGCCGCAATCCCACTGGCGCGTGAACAGGCTGGGTTCCATTTCAGTTGGCAGACAGCTCGCTGAATCGCAGCTTCGTTTTCGCGGCGACGTTGACGTTGTTTTTACAAAGCAGGCCGAGTGAGTCCGACTATTCATCGCGGCAGCGCGGTGGCGAGGGGAGGTTGCGTGTTGCTGCGGGCAATAACACCGGCGGGTGGCGGTGCAGGTTTCGGCAGCAGCTTGTCGAGCTTGCCGCTGATGCGCAGTTGGTCGACGCTGGCCATAGCGCGGTCGAGTTTCTGCAGGTCGCTGCCTTCGGCCGGTGGCGGTGCGCCGGGGGCTTGGGTCAGTGCAGCCAGTTGCGGGCCGATCAGTGCGGTCAGGGCGAAGTAGGGATCGTCGTGGATGCCGGCCTGCGCCAGCAGTTTGCCGGGCAGCAGCCACGCGGCAGTGTCCTCGCGTGCTGGCAGGCCTTGAGAGTGTGGATCGACCAGCAGCCAGATGCCGGCCTGGCTCAACATGTCACCGCCGTCGACGAAACCGGCAGTCTGGTAACTGTTGCTCAGCGCCGGCAGGTGATCGCCATAGAACAGCACCAGGCTCGGCCGCTGGCGCTGGGCCAGCAACTTCACCAGCCGGCCGAGTTCGGCGTCGGCGTGCTGCAGGTGGTAGAGGTAGGTCTGCAGTTCCTGCTTGTCCCTGCCGGTAATGCCGTCGGGTACCGGGATGGCATCGCGCTCGGCGACGTGGGTGGGCTCTACGTCGTACGGGCCGTGCGCCTCGATGCTGATGGCGAAGATGAACTGCGGCGGCCCGCTGTCCTTCAATTGGTCCAGGATCTCGTCGGTCATCGCGCTGTCGGCCATGTACTTGCCGTCCATCGCCGCATTCGCCGGGAATGACGATTGCGACACGAAGCGATCAAACCCGAGGGTGTGGAACGCGGTGATGCGATTCCAGAATGCCGGGTCGTTGCCGTGCAGCGCCGCGGTCGTGTAGCCGTGCGAGCTCAATGTGCGCACCAGGCTCGGCAGTGCCTTGTGGCTCATCTGCAGGTAGGGAAACTGCAGATTGTCGAGATAGCGCAGCGACAATCCGGTGAGTACCTCGAATTCGGTGCGGATGGTGCCGCCGCCGAAGGTCGGTACGTGCAGTTTGCCGCTGGTGCCGTGCGCGGCGAGCTGGCGCAGGTTGGGCGCGAAGTCGCTGTGTTCGTAGCCGCGCATGATGGTGGGATCGAAGAACGATTCGCTTTGCACCACCACGATATCGGGCAGTGCATCGCTGGCCGTCGGCGTCTGCAGCGACTGCAGCAGGGCAGGCGTGAACTGCGTAATCAGCTGTGTGGCGGCAGCTCCGTCGGGCTTGTGCTGGCCGTGGCCGTACTGCAGATGAAACATCACCAGCGAGCTGATCAGGCCGGCGTGGATCGTGGTGGACGCGGCCGACCACGGCTCCAGCCAGAGCACCTGGCCGTTGTAGATTTTCCCCCACGCAGGCAGGCCGGCCAGCATGCTGATCAGAGCCACCGCCAGCACACTGCCGCCCAGCAGTCGCCGACCGCGGGTACGCCGCGGGAACAACGGCGGCTCCAGTCGCCATGCCATGACCACCAGCGCCAGCGCGGCGAGCAATGCCAGATACGGCCACGCGCTGTGCGGCAGGTAGCCGGACAGCAGATGCATGCCACCCTTGCGCAACTGGCCGAGCATCCGGAAATCGTCCGGCAGCAACGGTATGCCGAGGTTCGCCGCCTTCAGCACATTGACGCCGTATACCAGCCCCTGCAGCAGGAACGCCAACCCGAACGACAGCAGCGCGCGCCGGCTCAGCGCCAACAGCACGCCGGCCAGCAGCAGGCCCGGCCACGCATTGGCCAGCGGGAAACGCGGCTGGTCGAGCATGCGCATCGGCACCACGCCGAGGCCGCCATCCAGCAAGCCGGTCAGCAGCACGAACGCCAGCATCAGCACCAGCACCAAGGCGATGCGCGGAGCCAGTGCACGCCAACGGCTGGGCGGGTTTGTGGAAGTCAGGGGCATGCCAGTCCTGCGACTGCTGTCATGGTATGGACACTCAAATGTAATGGCCTGCAGATGAACCGCGCGTTGGCGGCGGATAGCGAGTTTCGGGCTTGCACGCGGGTTGTTCAACGCGCCAGCCGTATCGTCGGTGCACCGGCATGGAATCGGCTGGCACCGGCCGAGTCGGCAGC
>DASZCB010000185.1:0-4662 GCA_035943575.1 Rhodanobacter sp.
GGGTATCCGCCGCATTCTTGCCATCGATGTGCCGCAGATGATCCTGCTGCCCGAGGATGCGGTGGCGTTGATTGAAGGCAGTAACAGCTGCTCGGTCACCAACATATCCAGTGCGGTACAGCAAACACGCGGCCGTCGCCCGACCGCCTATCCACGCCCCGCGCTGTCCAGCCAGTTCGTCGCGGCCAGCAATGAGCTTGAGCGCAAGATCGCCGCGATCTGGCAGCGCGCGTTGGGTATCGACGAGATCGGCACCAAGGACAATTTCTTCGATCTCGGCGGCAATTCGCTCGTCGGCTTGCAGGTGGTCGCCGAGCTGCGCAAGGAGCTGGACGTCGATCTGCGGCAGGTGGTGCTATTCGAGGCGCCGACCATCAATGCCTTGGTCCGTTACCTTTCGCCCGCGACGGAAGAACCCGCGGGTCAGGCCGCAGGCCGACTGCTGGCCGAGCGGCGCGAACGGGTAAGGGTTGGGACAGCTGCTCGCGAGATCGCGCTGATCGGCATGTCCGGACGCTTCCCGGGCGCAAGAACTCCGCATGAGCTGTGGGAGAACGTCAGTGCCGGCGTGGAGTCGGTGACGTTCTACACCGAGGCCGAGCTGCTCGAGGCGGGTGTCAGTTCGGCGAAACTGCGGAATCCGAATTACGTTCGTGCAGGTTATGACGTCGAGGGTCTTGATCTGTTCGACGCGAGGCTGTTCGGTTATGCGCCGCGCGAAGCGGAAGTGATCGACCCGCAGCATCGCCAGTTCCTCGAATGCGCCTGGGAGGCGCTGGAGGACGCCGCGTGTGATCCCGACACCTATCGCGGCTTGATCGGCATCTTCGCTGGGGCGGCCGGCAGTGCCTACATGCGCCATGTGTTCGCTCACCCGGAGTTGTTGACCTCCGGCATGGCGATGCTTCAGGCAAACATCGGCAACCATAACGACTCGCTGGCGACCCGGGTGGCTTACAAGCTCAACCTGCGCGGCCCGGCCATGTCGGTGCAGACGTTCTGCTCGACCTCGGGCACGGCTATGCATGCCGCCTGCAAGAGCCTGCAGTACGGCGAATGCGATATCGCCATGGCGGGCGGTGTCAACATCGCCGTCTCGGGCAAGGCCGGCTACCTCTATGAGGAAGGCGGAATCGATTCGCCCGATGGCCATACCCGTACGTTCGACGCCGATGCCAAGGGCTCTGTCATCGGTGACGGCGTTGGCGTGGTGGTGTTCAAGCGCCTGGAGGATGCGCTTGCCGATGGCGACCATATCTACGCGGTGGTGAAGGGCTCGGCCCTCAACAATGACGGTTCGCTCAAGGTCGGCTACACCGCCCCCAGCATCGAAGGCCAGGCCGCAGTGGTTGCCGAAGCCCTGGCGGTGGCGGGTGTCGCGGCTGATAGCATCAGCTTCATCGAAACGCATGGTACTGCGACGGAACTGGGCGACCCGATCGAGGTGGCGGCGCTGACCAAGGCCTATCGCCAGAGCACCGACAAAGTAGGGTTCTGCGCGCTGGGCTCGGTCAAGACCAATATCGGACATCTGGATCGCGCCGCGGGCGTCACCGGGATGATCAAGGCGGCCTTGTCGCTGCAGCATGAGCGGATCGCTCCGGTGTTGCATTTCAAGGCGCCGAATCCGAGCATCGATTTCGCCAACAGCCCATTCTTCGTGGCAGTTGGAGAGATGTCCTGGCCGCGTGGATCGGTGCCGCGTCGCGCCGGTGTCAACGTGCTCGGCGTGGGCGGGACGAACGTGCACTTCATTTTGGAAGAGGCGCCCGAGCTCGAGCCATCCGCACCGTCGCGTGGGACGCAGTTGCTGTTGTTGTCGGCTAAAACACAAGCTTCGCTGGACGGATTATCTGCGCGCATCTGCGCGCATCTGCGGGCTCATCCCGAGCAGGATCTGGCGGATGTGGCTTATACCCTGCAAACAGGGCGCAAGCGCCTCGAGTTCCGCAAAGCGGTAGCCTGCGGCAATCACGGCGAGGCGATCGCAGCGCTGGAGCAGGATAGCGGACAGGGGCATCTGCCGCCGAACGCGAAGCCGTCGGTAGTGTTCATGTTCCCCGGCGTGGGCGATCACTATCAGGACATGGCCGTCGATTTGTATCGCACCGAGCCTGTGTTCCGCGATGAACTCGATTATTGCTGTGAACGGTTGCAGCCGGTAATCGGGCTCGATTTGCGCGAGCTACTGTTTACCCAGACGGGCAGGGCGGGTACCGCGCGCCCCGTGCTGGATTTGAAGGCGTTACTCAAGCGTGGCGAACAGGGGCCGCAGGCGGACGACGCTTTGCAACAAACCTGGTTGGCACAGCCGTGCGTGTTCGTGATCGAGTACTGCCTGGCGAATCTGCTGATGAGCTGGGGCATCGTGCCGCAGGCGTTGATCGGCTACAGCCTGGGCGAGTATGTGGCTGCGACCGTGGCCGGTAGTTTGGCGCTGGACGATGCGCTGCGTTTGGTGGCCATGCGCGCGAAGTTGATCGAATCGCTGCCCATCGGCGCGATGCTGGCGGTATCGCTGCCGGAAGATGAGGTGCGTGGGCTGCTGGACGATGCGTTGTCGGTGGCGATCTGCAACAGCCCGAAGATGACGGTGGTGTCCGGTCCCACGGTGGCGATCGAGGCGTTGGAAGCACGCCTGAGCGAACGCCAGGTGATGACGCGCCGGTTACAGACCACGCATGCGTTCCATTCGAGCATGATGGAGCCGGCGTGCGAAGGTTTGCGCGATCTGTTGTCGGACGTAACGCTGAAAGCGCCGCAGATTCCGTATCTGTCCAACCTGACCGGCACGTGGATCGAAGAAGCGCAGGTGACCTCGCCGGACTACTGGCTGTCGCACCTGTGCCAGCCGGTGCGCTTTGCCGACAGCATCGGCGAGTTGCTGAAGGACAAGGGACGGGTCCTGATCGAAGTAGGCCCGGGGCAAAACCTGGGCTCGTTCGTCAAGCAGCATCCGGGGTATGACAAGGACGTGGCGGTGATCTCGCTGTTGCGCGCCGTATTCCACGATCAGGCGGACGACGCCTACCTGCAAACAGCGTTGACCAGGTTGTGGCTGACGGGTATCGAGCCGGATTGGGCTGCGTACTATGCGAACGAGCGCCGCCTGAAGCTATCGCTGCCCACCTATGCCTTTGATCAGCAGAGTTACTGGGTCGAGCGGGGTAAGTCGAATCTGCTGGAGGAGGACGATTCCGCGAGCGGCAAATTTGCCGATATCGGTCGCTGGTTCTACCAGGCGCAATGGTTGCCGTCGCCGCTGCGCGCTCAAGACACAGACACTGACGCACTGAAACAGTCGACATGGTTGTTGCTGCTCGACCGTGGCGGTGTTGGCACCGCCTTGGCGACCAAGCTGCGCGAAAAGGCCCCACATGTAGTGACGATTGCTTCGCATGAAGCAGCAACGTTCAGTGCATCGGCCACGCATGACTACGTGATCAATGCACACGATCCCAGTCATCTCACACGTGTACTGCGTGAACTGCGGCAAGCCGGGATCACGCCCGATCACATCGTGCATCTGGGCAATGTCGACCAGTCGCAGGATTTCGATGCTTTGCAGGAGCATGGCTTCTACAGCCTGCTTGGCCTCGTGCGCGCACTGGACGAGAGCCGGATGACCGGCCCGACCCAGCTGCTTGTCGTTTCGAAGGGTCTGTACGCCGTACGGGATGAAGATGTGGTCAGCCCCGGCAAGGGCACCAGCATCGGCGTCTGCCGTACCATTCCGCAGGAATGTCCCAACATTACCCTGCGCAGCATCGATCTGGACGATGCGGGCATTGATCGTCTATATGCCGAAGTGATCGCCGCCACGCCCGACGTCGCGGTGGCATATCGCGGCGACGAGCGTCTGGTGCAAACCTATGCCTCGCAGCATGCGGATGAAGTACCGCCCATCCACGACGTGCTGCGCCAGGCCGGTACCTATGTCATTACCGGTGGCCTGGGCAATGTAGGCTTGACGCTGGCAGGTATGTTGACGCGCCGCTACGCAGCCAATGTGGCCTTGGTGTCCCGACGTGGCCTCCCCGAGCGCGAAGTGTGGGATACGTGGCTGGCCGAGCATGCCGGCGATGACGAAACAAGCCGGCAGATCATTCAGCTGCGCGCCTTGGGGGATGCGGGCGGTGACGTGCTGGTGCTGGCTGCCGATATCGCCGACGAAGCACGCATGGGTGAGGTGTTCGCTCTACTCGAAGCGCGTTATGGCCGGATTCATGGCGTTTTTCACGCCGCAGGGCTCAACACCGTTGAGTCGCACAACATCATCAAGGAGACCACGCGACAGCGCTGCGAAGCGCATTTCGTCGCCAAGGTGCATGGCACGCAAGTGCTGGGCAAGTTACTCGATTCGCGACAAGCCGATTTTTGCCTGTTGTTCTCGTCGCTTTCCGCGACCTTGGGTGGCATCACGCTATCGATGTATGCCGCCGCGAACGCATACGAAGACAGTTTCGCCTTATCCCGGCGCAACAACGCAGGTACACGCTGGGTGTCGGTGAACTGGGATAGCTGGGCACGCGACGGCGAGCAGTTCCACAAGGGAACTACACTCGAAGCCTTCCTGATGTGGCCGGACGAGGGCGCCGAAGCGGTGCGTCGCGTGCTTGGTTCGACCCGTGCGAATCATCTGGTCAATTCCACTGCCAGCCT
>DASZCB010000186.1:0-8088 GCA_035943575.1 Rhodanobacter sp.
ACGTGGTCAAGGTACATCTGCCAGCCACGGACGTGCCTGCGATGACCCTGGTGAAGCAGCTGCCGCCGCGCGCACCGTGGACCTTTCCGTCGCGCGCGATGAGCGCTGCTTCGATGAAATATCTCGACGAGGCCAAGGCCCACACGCAGTCGATCGACTTCACCAGTCCGGCACTCACCGCGTTCTGGGGCCGACCGATCGCCATGCGTGGTTGGGTCGTGACGCCGCCCGGTTACGAGGAAAAGGCCAGCACCACCTATCCGACGGTGTATTACACGCACGGCTACGGCGGCAGTGCCACCTCGCTGACCGCCGTGGCTGCGATGGTTTACGGAAAGATGGCGACCAAGGCGATGCCACCGATGATCTGGGTGCTGCTTGATGAGTCGAGCCCCACCGGCACGCACGAGTTTGTCGACTCGATCAACAACGGTCCATGGGGACAGGCGCTCACCACGGAGTTGATTCCGCAGCTGGAAGCCACCTACCGCATGGACGGCAGGCCGAATGGTCGATTCCTCAACGGCCATTCCTCCGGCGGCTGGGCCACGCTGTGGCTGCAGACGCACTATCCGAAAATTTTCGGCGGCACCTGGTCGACCTCGCCCGATCCCAGCGACTTCCATGATTTCACCGGCGTGGACCTGTATGCACCCAACGCGAACGTCTACCACCGGCCGGATGGCTCGGCCTATCCGCTAGTGCGCGACAAGGGCAAGGTGATTGCCAGCTTCGAGACGTTCGCTAGGCTTGAACGCGTGTTGGGCGAATACGGTGGTCAGCTGACTTCATTCGAATGGGTCTTTTCACCGCGTGGCGCGGACGGTCGGCCGGTGCCGATGTTCGATCGCGATACCGGCATGGTCGATCCGGCGGTGGCCGCCTACTGGCGTGACCACTACGACATCGCGCATTTGCTGCAGACGAACTGGCCGCAATTGAAACCCGATCTTGACGGCAAGATCCATGTGGCTGTGGGCACCGCCGACACGTTCTATTTGGACGGCGCCGCGCACAGGTTGAAGGCGGTGCTGGACAGCCTGCACGCCAAGGCTGACTTCCGTTTCCGGCCCGATCGCACCCACTTCGATCTGTACGTCGAGGGCAAGGATCGTCAGGGTCTGCTCAATCAATTCAGCTGGGAGATGTATGCGGTGGCACGACCGGACTCCAAACTGAAGCCTGCGGCCGTCGCGCCGTGATCACGCAGCAGCGGCAAGGGCGGAAAAGCCGGCTGCTGCGGTGACGGTCGATTCGCAAATTCATCCGAAACAGCCGACTACTGGATAAATGTCACGTTGTCGGGGTGTCTTGCAGTCATGATTTTGCGGCATAGTCGCGCTGCAAGCACAGTCGTTGCGTGTGCTTGGGCATGTTTGTCATGAATTCACGTTGGAGGGAATCTGGATGAAATCGTCAAGTTTGATCGCCATTGCACTGGCTTGTCTGTTGGCCGTTCCGGCCGTTTATGCACAACAAGCGTCTGCGCCCGCCGGTTCCACTGGCCAGTGCAAGGACGGCAGCTACTCCAGTCAGGCCACCAAGAAGGGTGCCTGCAAGGGCCACAAGGGTGTGAAGGAGTGGTACGCCGCCGCTGACGCTTCAGCCACTAAGGCTGCCCCGGCTGCCGCCGCCGCACCTGTAGCTGCAGCTCCTGCAGCTGCGGCACCGGCACCGATGGCTGCTCCGGCGCCAAGCACGCCGATGAAGCCGCACAAGATGATGCCGGCACCTGCCGCCAACGCCGCAGCAGGCGGTGGTCCGGGCATGGTCTGGGTCAACGACAGCAGCAAGGTCTACCACTGCCCCAGCGACA
This sequence comes from Rhodanobacter sp., assembly GCA_035943575.1. Taxonomy (GTDB): domain Bacteria; phylum Pseudomonadota; class Gammaproteobacteria; order Xanthomonadales; family Rhodanobacteraceae; genus Rhodanobacter. Next base: position 1,817 of record DASZCB010000186.1, read on the forward strand.
AGTGGTACGGCAAGACCAAGCATGGCGAGTACATGAGCGAAGCCGACGCCAAGGCGAAGGGTGCCCATGCCGAGCATGGCAAGGCCTGCACGCCGTAAAGGCTTTCAGTTGCACGTTTGATGAGAGGCCGGCGCAAGCCGGCCTCTTGTTTTGGCTTACCTGGGCTGCCACGGATCGTAACTGCCGAAGTATCGGAGATGGCCCTCAGGATCGTGGCGACAGCGTCTCCGCAGTCCGATCAACCCTGCTCGTCGATGTTCTCGATCAGCGGTGGCAATGTGCGTATGAGCATGTTTTGCGGACTCGTCATCGGCAGCTTGGCGACGCGCAACCGTTCAAGGATCTCGAACAGCAGATCGCTCTTCACCGCAGCGACCTCGCGCGGGCTGTTGACGTAGGCGATGCAGTTGAAGCTCATCGTGCCACCGTCGAGATTTTCCAGCTGAACATACGGCGGCGGCGTGGCGAGCGTGCCGGTATGCGCATGCAGCACTCCCAGAATAAGTTCGCGCGCTTTGCCCGCGTTGGTGTCAAGCGGCATCGGCAGCTTGATCAGCACGCGGCCCTGCGCGTTCGCCAGAGTCACGTTGCGCACCTTCTCGGTGATCAACTGCGAGTTCGGCACGATCATGGTGGAGCGGTCGCTCATCTGGATTTCGGTGGCGCGCACGTTGATGCGGCGGATGTCGCCCTCGACGCCATTGAGGCTGACCCAGTCGCCTACCTTTACCGGCCGTTCGACCAGCAGGATCAGGCCGGAGATGAAATTCTGCACGATCGCCTGCAGGCCGAAACCGATGCCCAGCGACAGCGCGCTGACGATCCAGGTGATGCTCTTCAGATCCACATGTAGCGCGGCCAGCGTCAGCACGAACACCAGCATGCCGCCGAGGTAGCCGAGCAAGGTGACGATGGAGTCCTGCATGCCTGCTTCCATCGTGGAATGCGGCAGCAACTGCTCACGCAACCAGCGCTTGAGCATGCGCAGCACGAACATGCCGGCCACTAGCACCAGCACGGCGGTGAAGATGCTACCCGGATCGATCGCCAGATCGCCGAGTTTGAGGCTGCTGAAGGTCTGTTCGGCGCTGGTCAGCAGATCCTTCGGGCCGGCACCGAACGGCGTCAACACGGTGGCCAGTGCCAGCAGGATCAGCATCACCCGGCTCACGCCGGAAAACAGGGTGGCAGCTTGTTCCAGGGTGTGTGGTGCCAGCTCGAACGTGGCCTGCAGCCGCTGACCGCCGCGTCCACGCGGCGAGAGCAGGGCGTTGATCAAGTCGGTCAGCAGATGGATCAGCAGATACACGGTGGCCACGATCACGCCGACCCACAGCATCTGCACGGCGACAAAAAACGCCAGTGCGATGAAACCGGTGATTACGCCCAGCCAGCTGATCACCACGCCCAGTGTAGCCGCCGTGGTCAGCAGGCCGGCCCATACCGGGCGGTGCTGCGGTTCGGCCGTGCTGTCGGCCAGTTCCCGTCGGGTCTGCCGCAAGCGCAGCAAGGCCATGCCAATCAGTCCACTGACAATCAACGCCACCAGGCCGCGCGTGGCCACCGTAGCAGACAGACTGGTACCGACCGTGCGGCTGGTGCGCTCGAACAGACCGAGCAACAGCGCCGCGGCACCCAGCAGCCACGAGTATGGGCGCAGTCGTTGCGCAGCCAGATCCGACAGCGCGGGCAAACGCCATGACGGTCGGCGCACCGACAGCAGCGCCCGCCCCAGCCCGGTCACGTATGCTGCAAAACACACCAGTCGCACGGCCGTGGCAGCCAGCGCGTCCAAGTCAACGTCCAGGATGTCGTTCCAGTTCAACCCGAGGTACACCAGTTGCGCGGCCAGCCCGGTGGTGATGACTGCGGTCAACGCCACCGCAGCAGCCATTGCACTGCGGCGCAGATGACCATCCGGCACGTGGCGTGTGGCCAGCAGCAGCAGCAGCCGTTCCAGCAGCCAGCGGCCGCCGCCCAGCAGCAGCGCTGCAGCGATCAGGCACAGCAGCAGCGGTAGGCGATTTGGCGGCTGCCATGCCGCACTCCAGGCGTCGAACCAACGTCCGCAGAGCCGTTTCAGTCGCAGCATGTCGTCCGGGAAGCTGCGCACCGTATCCACCCAGAACATGCTGCTGAACGGTGTCGCGGTGCGTGACGCAAGTTTTGCCTGGAACTGGTCGTTGCGCAGGCCGGTGAGTTGCGCGGCCAGTTGCAGCGCGTTCTGGCTGAGCAGTTGCGCTTGCTTGATCTGCGCGTCCAGATTGGTTTGCGCCTTGTCCAGTTGCCGGCGTTGAGTGGCGACTTCTGGCGCCTCCGTTGGCGCGCCCTTCGCCGGCGGCGGCCCCAGCACGGTGAGTTGCGCCTTCAGCGCACTCATCTGCGGCGCCAGGCTATCGGCCAGCTGGCGTGCCTGATCCTGCACGCTCAAGGCGGTGTTGCGCAGGTCAGCCAGCGGCACGTCAGAGTTGTTGTCCTTCAGTGCTGCCTTCACCGTATCGAGCTGGCTACCCAGCTGATCCACTGTCTGCGCCGGCGTCGCCGCGGGCACCGTGGCGGCTGGCGGCTGGTTACTGTTCTGGGCGAACAGCGCGGTGCTGCCGAAAGTCAGCAGCAGAAGCAGGAGATAACGGAGCAGGGTAGGCATCCGGGCATGATCGGAGCGCAGCTGCGGACGGTCAATCATGTTGGCCGGATTGGAGGCAGTCTCCGTGGTTGGCATTCAGATTCGGTGCCGACGTAAAACTTGCTCCTGCAGCCGTTGGAACGAATTTCCCCGTTCGCTCGCCCCGAGCGCAGATTCGCAGGGACGCAGTCGAAGAGTTGCCTATCGACTCCGCTAGGCTAGGCGGAAGGTGAAAGGATGCGGTGTTTCCTGCATGTGGCCGCGCCGATCGACAGCGCCTTCATGACCCCGCATCGTTCGGGCTTCAAGCACAATGACGGTACATGCAATCCCGGAACACATCATGATCTTCCGCTGGTTCGAATCCCTCATCGACGCGTTCAAGGAACCGGTCGATGGCATGCCGCCGCAGCCAGTGTGGCGCTTCTACGCGTTCTATCTGCGCCAGGTCTGGCCGGTATTCGCGGCGGCGATCGGGGTCGGTTTCGTGGTGGCGATCATCGAGGTGTCGCTGTTCGGTTTCATAGGCAGCATCGTGGACATGGCCAGGGGCACGCCGGGCGTGGCGTTCTTCCGCGAGCACGGCCGCGCGCTGCTGTGGATGGGCGTGGTGGTGCTGTTTGCGCGACCGCTGGCGATCGGCTTGCACGACCTGCTGGTGAACCAGGCGATCGTGCCCAGCCTGACCAACCGCATCCGCTGGCAGAACCATCGCTACGTGATCCGCCAGAGTCTGGGCTTCTTCCAGAACGACTACGCCGGCCGCATCGCCAATCGCATCATGCAGACGGGTGGCTCGCTACGCGAATCGGCGGTGCAGATCGTGGATGCGATCTGGTACGTCAGCATCTACACCGGCAGTGCGATCGTGATGTTTGCGCACGCGGATTTCTGGCTGGCCGCGCCGCTGGTTGCGTGGATATTCGGGTATGTGGGCCTGCTCGGCTTTTTCATTCCGCGGGTCAAGCAGCGTTCGTGGTTGGCGTCCGAAGCGCGCTCCAAGTTGATGGGCCGCATCGTCGACGGTTACAGCAACGTACTTACGCTGAAGCTGTTTGCGCACACTCGCCGCGAGGAAGCCTACGTGGCCGAGGCGATGGCCGAGCAGACCGGCAAGCTGCGCCGGATGACCCGGCTCACCACGTTGATGGATGCCAGCATCACCACGCTCAACGGCTTCCTTATCGTCGGCACCTCGGCGCTGGCGCTGTGGCTGTGGAGTCAGGGCCGCGTGACGGTGGGCGCGATCGCGCTGTGCACTGGGCTGGTGATCCGCATCAACAACATGTCCGGCTGGATCATGTGGGTGGTCAACGGCATCTTCGAAAATGTGGGCACGGTGCAGGACGGCATCACCACGATCTCGCAACCGCGCGCGGTGCAGGACCGCGATGATGCGATGCCGCTGGAAGTGACCAACGGTGCGGTGCGCTTCGAGCACATCCATTTTCACTACGGGAAACAAGGTGGGGTGATCGCCGGGCTCGACCTGGCCGTGCGCGCGGGCGAGAAGATCGGCGTGGTCGGGCCGTCCGGCGCCGGCAAATCCACCCTCGTGAACGTGCTGCTGAGGCTGTACGACCTGGAAGGCGGCCGCATCCTGATCGATGGCCGGGACATCGCACGTGTCACGCAGGAAAGCTTGCGCTCGCAGATCGGCGTGGTGACCCAGGACACCTCGCTGCTGCATCGCTCGATCCGCGACAACCTGCTGTATGGACGTCCGGATGCCGGTGAGGCGCAGATCGCCGATGCGGTGCGCAAGGCGCGCGCCGACGAATTCATCCCGCAACTGGTCGACGGTGAAGGCCGCAATGGTTACGAGGCACTGGTCGGCGAACGCGGTGTGAAGCTCAGCGGCGGCCAGCGCCAGCGCATCGCGATCGCCCGCGTGCTGCTGAAAGACGCGCCGATCCTGGTGCTCGACGAAGCTACGTCGGCACTCGATTCCGAAGCCGAAGCGGCGATCCAGGACAGCCTCGACATCCTGATGCAGGGCAAGACGGTGATCGCGATTGCGCATCGTCTGTCCACCATTGCGCGAATGGATCGGCTGGTGGTGCTGGACAAGGGGAAGATCGTGGAAACCGGCACGCATGCCGAGCTGATCGCGCACGGAGGGCTGTATGCGCGACTGTGGAAGCGGCAGACCGGCGGGTTTGTGGCGGCGGAGGATGCGCTGGTCTGATGCTGTGATTCAGGCAGGCCATAGCCAACATCAGAGCATTTCCTGTGCGAGCGACTTCAGTCGCGATGCCCTCGATTTTTCCGCGGTGTCAATGCCCATGAGCATCGTTCCCCTATCATCATCGAGAAATCCAGAGCATCTGCATGAACCATCAAATCGTGATACGGCCCGTTCAGCGCGAGGATTTTTCCGCCTGGAAACAACTCTGGGATGGCTACAACACCTTCTATGGTCGAAGCGGCCCGACCGCATTGCCGGAGGACATCACGCAGACAACCTGGTCGCGTTTCTTCGACGCCTACGAGCCGGTGCACGCCATCGTCGCCGAGCGTGCCGGCGAGCTGCTTGGCCTGGCGCATTTCCTTTATCACCGCAGCACCATCCAGCTTGGCCCGAGTTGCTATATGCAGGATCTGTTCACGGTCGAGGCAGCCCGAGGCGAGGGCGTCGGCCGTGCGCTGATCAACGCCGTTTACGAGCATGCGGGGAGGGCGGGTTCGCCGCGGGTCTACTGGCAAACCCATGAGACAAATGCGGCAGCCATGCAGCTCTACGACAAGGTCGCCGAGAAGTCCGGATTCGTCGTGTATCGCAAGTTGCTGTAGGGCCTCACGCAGTATCGCCGGCTGCTCAGATGCATAGCCTGAGCTTGCGTATGCCATCCTGAATTTCGCTTACGCTGGCGCCGCCGTAGCCGAGGATCAGGCCGCCCCTGGCCGGCGGTTTTGCATAGCAGAGCGACAACGGCCTGACTGAAACACCATGCAGGGCTGCCTTTTTCGACACCGCTACATCGTCGACGCCGGGCGGCAGCAATGCGACTAGCTGCATTCCCGCTTCGGCACCGATGACCTCGAGCTGGTTCTCCATGTATTTGCCGATCGCCTCGAGCAGCGCCGTTCGTCGCTCCAGATAGAGCGTCCGCATGCGGCGGATGTGCCGCGCGAAATGGCCCTCGCGGATGAAATCGGTCATGACGAGTTGATACAGCGTGGACGAAAACGTGTCGGTGGCATTGCGAACGTCGTAAAAGGCCGGCAGCAGATCCTTCGGAATCACCACGTAGCCCAGGCGCAGGGCGGGAAACACGACCTTGCTGAAGGTGCCGACATAGATGACACGATCATCCGTATCCAGGCCCTGCAACGACGCGATCGGTCGGCCGCCGAATCGATACTCACTGTCGTAGTCGTCCTCGATGATCCAGGCCCCGCTGCGCATCGCCCAGTTCAGCAACTGCATGCGCCGTGTGGCGCTCATCGTCATACCTAACGGGAACTGGTGCGACGGCGTGATGTAGATGGCGTGCGCGCTGCGGCCGCGACGGATGCCCTCCGCCACGTTCAGACCCTCCTGATCGACTGGCACCGGAACGAGCCGGGCGCCGACTGTCATCAGTGCCTGGCGCGCGCCGGGATAGCCGGGCTCCTCCACCCAGACACGCTCCTTGGCATCGAG
>DASZCB010000187.1:0-4107 GCA_035943575.1 Rhodanobacter sp.
CATGTGCGGTGTCCCACTCGGTCTGCACGAACATCTTGGAGAACGCCGGGTGCGCGTTGTCGGCTCCAACCGGTCCGATCACCAGCTCGGCATACGAGGTGATCGAGAACGTGCGCGTGCGATCGCCGTGGTTACTCAGGGTGAGCCGGCGCAGTTCGATGTCGGCATCGCACGCTACCGCCACGTCCAGCGTGCTGTGCAGACTGTGATGACGGCGGCAGAAGCTGGCGCGTCCGGCGCTGAACGTCACCGCGTCATCCGGCATGCGCAGACCATGCGGCTGTTGGCTGGTCGACCACACGGCACCGCTGTCCTCGTCACGCAGCAGCAGATAACTGCCCCAGGGCTCGCGAGTGGGATCTTCGCGCCAGCGTGTCACCGCAAGGTCATGCCATTGGCTGTAGCCGGAGCCGCTACTACTCAACATCACGCTGTAATGACCGTTCGAGAGCAAGCCATGCTGGCGCGGGTCGATGGTGCGCGAAGAAGGGGGTGGCATGGGTCGTCCTGTCCGTAGCGGTGAAAGCGCCAGCATGCACCAGGTTCGGCATCCGTGGCGTCAAGATGGTGGCGTCGATCCTGTTGCAGAGTAGGATGAGGTGATGAATGATCGATGCGCGCAGGGCACAGCCAGCTCCCTGGATTGACGCACAAGGCGCAGCACTAGCTCGACCAGACGTGGAATCCCCGATGACCCAGCTCTCCACTCTCACGGATGAGGCTCTGCTCGACCGGCTGCAGCACGCCGCCTTCGATTACTTCGTGCAGAACATGAATCCGCACAACGGCCTGGTGGCCGATACCTCGCGCGACAACTCGCCCGTCAGCATCGCCGTGGTCGGTTTTGCGCTGTCGTCCTATACGGCGGCGGTGGAGCGCGGTTGGATGGAACGTGCCGATGCCGTCCGACGCAGTCTCGCGGCACTGCGTTTCTTCCGCGACAGCGATCAGAGCGGTAGTCCGACGGCGACCGGCTTCAAGGGCTTCTACTACCACTTCCTCGACATCCACACCGGTGCGCGCGTCTGGCAGTCGGAGCTGTCGATGATCGATACCGCACTGCTGATTGCCGGGGTGCTTACCGCCGGCACGTATTTCACTGCCGACACACCCGATGAAGCCGAGCTGCGCGAATTGGCCGATTTCCTTTATCTGCGCATCGACTGGCAATGGGCCCAGGATGACGGAGATACCATCAAGCAGGGCTGGAAGCCCGAGAGCGGATTCCTGAACTACGGCTGGGAGGGCTACAGCGAGGCGATCGTCCTCTATACGCTGGCGTTGGGGTCGCCGACCCACCCCATCAAAGGCGATTGCTACATCGCGTGGACAGCCACCTATCAGTGGGAAAACCTGTACGACCACGATTACCTGTATGCCGGTCCGCTGTTCGTGCATCAGTTCTCGCATGCATGGATCGATCTGCGTGGCATCCGTGACAGTTTCATGCGCGAGAAAGATTTCGATTATTTCGAGAACAGCCGCAACGCCGTTTTCATCCAGCGCAGATATGCCCAGCTCAACCCTCATGAGTTCGCGGGCTATGGCGAAAACTGCTGGGGGCTTTCCGCTGGTGACGGTCCGACCGATGAGCAGCTTGACGTGTTCAATGAGGAACGGCGCCTGTTCGGCTATGCAGCGCGCGGCGTGCCGTATGGCCCGGATGACGGCACCCTGTCGCCATCGGCCGTGCTCGCATCGCTTCCCTTTGCGCCGGAGCTGGTGCTTGAAGCCGTGCGCAACATGTTGATGCGCTATCCGCAGATGCTGACCGACGATCGGCTGTCCAGCGGTTTCAACCCGACCGTAGGTGCCAGCGACGAACAGCCGTGGGTATCTGCGGGCCACTATGGGCTCGATCAGGGCATCGTGTTCATGATGATCGAGAACCATCGCAGCCAGTTCATCTGGCAATTGATGCATGGCTGCCGCTATATCAGCGACGGCCTGCAGCGCGCCGGATTCGAGGGCGGCTGGTTGCGGCAAAGCCATCCAGAAGGAGCGCGCTGATGTCACCTTTTGATGCATCGGTTACCACGCCGAAGGATATCTACGAAGACAAGCGGCTCGCCGACGTGCATCCGCAGACATGGGTCAATCCGGAGCCGGCGGACTGCTACGCGTTGATCATTGTCGGCGCGGGTTCTGCTGGCGTGGCCGCTGCGGAACTGGCCATCGCCATGGGCGTCAAGGTGGCGATGATCGAACGTCACCTGATCGGTGGTACCTGCCTCAACACCGGCTGCGTGCCTTCCAAGGCGCTGATCCGCACCTCGCGGCTGTATGCCGAGATGCGCGATGCGGCTCGCTATGGCGCGAAGGTTCCCGGCAATATCGAAGTCGACTTTGCGGCGGCGATGGAACGTGTGCGACGCATCCGCAGCCATCTCAGCGGCGGTTCATCGGTACGGCGGCTGGCCGCGCTCGGCGTCGACATGTTTTTCGGCAACGTGCGTTTTGCCGGGTCTGACACGTTGATGGTGAACGAGCAGAAGCTGCGTTTCGCCAAGGCGATGATCGCCACCGGCACGCGCCCGCACGTACCCACCATACCGGGACTGCGGGAAGTCGGCTTCCTGACGAATGCCAATGTCTTCAACCTGACCAAACTGCCGCAGCGCCTGCTGGTGATTGGCGGCGGCCCTGTCGGCTGCGAACTGGCCCAGGCGTTTCGGCATCTTGGCGCGAACGTCACCATCGTGCAGGATAAACCGCTGTTTCTCGAGAGGGAGGAACGCGACGCCGCGCAGATTCTTTCCGATGCCTTTGCGCGCGATGGCCTCGAGGTGCGGCTCAACACGCAGGTCACCGCCGTGCGCGTGGAAAACGGCCGCAAGCTGGTCGATCTGATCAGCGCCGATTACCGCAGCACCATCGAAGTCGACGCGATTCTTACGGGCGTGGGTCGCGCACCGAACGTGCAGGGACTGGGTCTGGAAGCCGCGGGTGTCGAATACGATGCTGCCGTCGGCATCACGGTCGACGACTTCCTGTGTACCAGCAATCCGCGCATCTATGCCGCCGGCGATGTCTGCCTCGAAGAGCAGTACACCGATACCGCAGCCGCCTCCGCGCGCATCGTGGTGCATAACGCCTTGATGCGGGGCCGCAAGCGCCTCAGCAAGCTGGTCATCCCGTGGTGCACCTATACCGATCCGGAAATCTCCCATGTCGGCATGTACGTGCGTGAAGCCAACCGCAAAGGCATCCCGGTCAAGACCTTTACCGTGCCGATGCACCAGATCGATCGCGCCGTGACCGACAGCGAGGAGATCGGTTTCGTGAAAATCCATATCCGGGACGGCACCGACACCATTCTCGGCGCCACCATCGTGGCCCGTCATGCCGGCGAGATGATCAACGAGATCACCCTGGCCATGGTCGCCGGCATCGGCCTGCGCACGCTGGCAAGGGTCATCCACGCGTATCCCACACAGGCCGAAGCGATCCGCGAAGCCGCCAAGGCCTATACCCGCACTCGCGTCTCGCAGCGGCTCCGCGCGAGGTTGCAGCGCTGGCTGGCACGCTGATCGTCATGCTCAGGCAGACCTGCTGCGCTCACGCCGATTTATCGGCAGTCCGCGTAGGATGGTCGCCTTGTTATTTCGTCACTTCAACCTAAGGACACGCAATGGAACTTGGCATGATCGGTCTCGGCAAGATGGGCGCCAACATGGCGGAACGTCTGCTGCAAGGTGGCCACAAGGTGACTGGCTTCGATCCGAGCGCGGACGCCCGCAAGGCGTTGGAAGCGCAGGGCGGATCGTCGGCTGACTCGTTGCAGGCGCTGGTCAAGGCGCTGCCCGCGCCGCGGGTGCTGTGGTTGATGGTGCCGTCGGGCAAGATCACCGACGACACCGTCGACGCACTGCTGTCCGCGCTCGCGCCGGGTGATACGGTGATCGACGGTGGCAACTCCAATTACAAGGACACGCTGCGTCGCGCCGCTGCCTATGCCGACAAGAAACTCAATTACGTCGACTGCGGCACCAGCGGCGGTGTGTGGGGTTTGAAGGAGGGCTACAGCATGATGATCGGCGGCGACGAGAAAGCCGTCGAGGCACTGCGGCCGATCTTCGAGACGCTGGCGCCGGGCAAGGACCAGGG
>DASZCB010000188.1:0-1560 GCA_035943575.1 Rhodanobacter sp.
GACGCTCGTCAGCCAGAAGATGGGCATCCACGAGTGGAGCTACGACAACGACGTCACGCCAGAGCTGCGCCACAAGGTGCCCTGGCGCGACGTCAACATGGAAGTGGAGCTGGGCTTCAACAAGGAGCTCGGCTTCAAGGAGGCGCAGCGCTGCCTCAACTGCGATATCGAGACGGTGTTCGCCGAAAGCCTGTGCATCGAGTGCGACGCCTGCGTCGACATCTGCCCGATGGACTGCATCACCTTCACGCCCAACGAAGATGAAGCCGATCTGCGGCAGCATTTGAAGGCGCCTTCGCCGCGTCCGGAACAGGCGCTCTATGTCGCCGACGGCCTCAAGACCGGCCGCGTGATGGTCAAGGACGAAGACGTCTGCCTCCATTGCGGCCTGTGCGCCGAACGTTGTCCCACCGGCGCGTGGGACATGCAGAAATATCTCATCGATATGACACAAGCGGGATCATCATGTCCGTCCAAAGCCCGATCAGCAGCGTAAACGACTTCGTCGTCCGCTTCGCCAACGTCAACGGTTCCGGTTCGGCCAGCGCCAACGAACTGTTCGCCCGCGCGATCCTGCGTCATGGCGTGCCGGTTAGCCCACGCAACGTGTTCCCGTCCAACATCCAGGGCCTGCCGACCTGGTATGAAGTGCGGGTCACCGAAGACAGCCATCTCGGCGCTCGCGGCGGCATCGACATGATGGTCGCGATGAACCCGCAGACCTGGGACAAGGACGTCGCCGCGATCGAGCCCGGCGGCTATTTGTTCTACGATTCGACCAAGCCGATGCCGACGTCGAAATTCCGCGCCGACATCACCGTGATCGGCGTGCCGCTGACCGCGATCACCAACTCGACCTATACCGACCCACGCCAGCGCCAGCTATTCAAGAACATCATCTATCTCGGCGCGATGTGCGCTCTTCTCGACATGGACCCGAAGCTGGTCGAGCAATTGATCGGCGAGCAGTACAAGGGCAAGGAAAAGCTCTTGTCCTCCAACATCCACGCGCTGCATCTCGGCCGCGACTGGGCGCTGCAAAACCTCAAATGCCCGATCGGCCTGCGGGTCAAGAAGGCCGACAAGGTCGGCGACCGCATCTTCGTGGAAGGCAACAGCGCCGCCGCGCTCGGCGCGGTCTATGGCGGCGCCACCGTCTGCGCGTGGTACCCGATCACGCCGTCGTCGTCGCTGGCTGATGCCTTCACCACCCACTGCAAGAAACTGCGGCACGACCCGGAAACCGGCAAGGCCAATTACGCCATTGTTCAAGGCGAGGACGAGCTTGCCTCGATCGGCATCGTGATCGGCGCCTCCTGGAACGGTGCCCGCGCCTTCACCGCGACCTCCGGCCCCGGCATCTCGCTGATGACGGAGTTCATCGGCCTGTCCTACTTCGCCGAAATTCCGGCCGTGATCATGAACGTGCAGCGCGCGGGCCCATCGACCGGGATGCCGACGCGGACCCAGCAATGCGACATCATCGCCTGCGCCTACGCCTCGCATGGCGATACCAAGCATGTGCTGCTGTTTCCGGAAGATCCTGCCGAAGCGTTCGAG
>DASZCB010000189.1:0-4523 GCA_035943575.1 Rhodanobacter sp.
CTGATCAGCGCGGCGCGCTGATCAGCCAGTGGTAGGCCCAGCATGCAGTCCTCGAAGCGGGCGAGTTTCTGGAACACCGGCAACGCCTGCGCCTGCGCGATCAACGCCGCGCTGCGCGGCCAGCGCGTGGCGTCGATCGCATAACGCACGAACGCCGCCGTGCGGAAGAAGCTGGCGATGCTGATGTCGGCGATCGTCAGCGCGCCGAAGACGAAGCCGTCATCCGGCAGCTGGCTTTCCAGATAGTCGAGCGCGGCGGGAATCTCCACCTCGCGTGCCTGCTGCACCACCGTTTCATCGGTGGCTTCGCCGAACACGCGGCGCCTGATCGCCAACTGGTAGAACAGTCGCCAGATCAGCCCGTCGGCCAGCCGCGTATCGGCGTACTCCTCCAGCCAACGTGCCTTCGCGCGGTCAGCGATGTCGCGCGGATACAGCGCCGGGGTAGGGTACTTGTCTTCCAGGTACTGGCAGATCACCGAGGAGTCGTTGAGTACCAGCGCATCGTCGATCAGCGCTGGGACATGCCGCAGCGGACTTAGCCGGGAGAACTCGTCGTTGCCGACGAATGGCACGATCGGGTCGATCTCGTAATCGAGTCCTTTCAGCTCCAGGCACACCAGCACCTTGCGCACGTACGGCGAGATGTAATTGCCGATGACTCTGAGACGCTGCGGCATGACGGCGACTCCGGGGAGGGAAGCCGCAGCGTGCGATGGCAGCCGCCTGCTCGTCAAGCCGCGGCCAGCGCGGAGGCTTAGCCGATCACGTCAGGTCCGACCCATCAGGCAGCCCCGGGATCGGCGCGGGCGAGCCGTTGGAGTCCAGCGCGATCATCACGAAGCGGCCGGTGGTGCAGACGCGGCGGTCGCCGCTGAGCAAATCCTCGGCGGTCATCTCCACCTCGACCTGCATCGAGCTGCGGCCGACCTTGACCACGCTGGCGACCAGCTCCACCAGCTGGCCGGTGCGTACCGGCACGCGGAAGTTCACTTCCTCCGATCGCGCGGTGACCACGGTGCGCCGTGCATAGCGCGAGGCGACGATGAAGGCGGCCTTGTCCATCCACGCCAGGGCCTGGCCGCCGAACAGCGTACCGAGGTGGTTGGTGTGGTCGGGGAAAACCATTTCCAGCAGGCGTGCTTCGATCGTGGAGGTCGTCATGGGTTCACTGGGCAGAGGGCGTGGAGGGCAGCGGTGCTGCACGATCAGTCGGCGGAATCCGGCACAAGCACGTAGTTTGCCGCAAACCGCCAGGCGGCGTGACGACATGGACCTTTGGCACAGGGATAGCGGCGCGATATCGCGCTAGCATCGAGCAGTTATGCGTCAACGCGACCGCCAGCGGTTGCGCCACCCGGTTTTGTGGAGGTCAGGATATGTATTTGGTGATCGGCAAATCGCGTCTGTTCGGCGCAATGATGTTGGGTCTGCTGTCGACGGCCGCGGCCGCGCAGGGGCGTACCTTGGGGACGGAGGACTACGCGCGCGCGGAACGCTTCGCCATCTACAACACCATGCCGCTGGTCGACCACGCGGTGCAGAAGGTGAACTGGCTGGACGACGGCCATTTCTGGTATCGCGACCACGACAGCAACGGCGACCATTTCGTGCAGATGGACGCGGCCAGCGGCAAGGCCACGCCGCTGTTCGATCAGGTTAAGCTCGCTGCCGCGCTGGGCAAGGTGACCGGCAAGCCGGTCGATGCGAAGAAACTGCCGATCACCGACTACCGCCTGATGGCGGACGGCCGCATCAACATCGCCGTCAGGGACGCGCACTACCTATGCGACCTGAAGGATGCCGGCGCATGCACCGCTAGCAGCGGCGCGAAGAAGGATGGCAAGGCGGAGCAGGGCAACGAACCGGGTGCGCTGTCGCCGGACAAGAAGAGCGAAGCCTTCATTCGCCACTGGAATCTTTGGCTGCGCGACGTCGCCAGCGACAAGGAAACCCAGCTCACCACTGACGGCTTGGAGAACTTCGGCTACGCCACCGACAACGCCGGCTGGAAGCATACCGACAGCGCGATCGTGGAGTGGTCACCCGATTCGAAACAGATCGCCACGTTCCAGCAGGATCAGCGCAAGACCGGCGACATGTACATGATCAGCACAGAGGTGGGTCATTCCAAGCTCGAAAAGTGGAAATATCCGCTGGTAGGCGACAAGGACGTGACGATGATCGAGCGCGTCATCATCGACGTGCCGAGTCATCAGGTGGTGCGGCTGAAGATGCCGGCGGACCAGCACCGCTCCACCCTGTGCGACGACGTAAGCTGCGGTCCCGACGGTGGCTGGGACGACGTGAAGTGGGCGCCGGACGGCAGCACGCTGGCCTTCGTTTCCACCTCGCGCGACCACAAGCACGAGTGGTTCCGCATCGCCGATGCGAAGAGCGGCGACGTGCGCACGGTGTTCGAAGAAAGCGTCAAAACCTACTACGAAAGCGGCAACGACCAGGTCAACTGGTTCTACCTGCCGGAAAGCCACGAGGCGATCTGGTTCTCCGAGCGCACCAACTGGGGCCAGTTGTACCTGTACGACCTCGACAACGGCAAGCTCAAGCACGCCATCACCACCGGCGAAGGCAACGTCACCCAGGTGCTGAAGGTAGATGCGAAGACGCGTACGCTGTGGTTCCGCGGGGTCGGCCGCGAGCAGGGTGTGAACCCGTATTACCAGCAGTTCTACAAGGTCAGCCTCGATGGTGGCAAGCCGAGCCTGTTGACGCCGGAGCCGGCCGATCACACGGTGGCGCTGTCGCCGGATGGACGTCTGTTCGTCGATGCGTATTCCACCCCGACGGTGCCGTCGGTGACCGTGCTGCGCAGCAGTGACGACGGCCATGTCGTGGCCGACGTGGCCAAGGCCGACATCAGCCGACTGGTCGCCGCTGGCTGGATCGCGCCGACGCCGATCACGGTGAAGGCGCGCGATGGCAAGACCGACCTGTATGGCCTGATGTTCAAGCCGACGAACTTCGATGCGTCGAAGAAGTATCCGATCGTCGACTACGTCTACCCCGGCCCGCAGACCGGCTCGGTTGGCAGCCGCAGCTTCATGCCGTCGCGTGGCGATCACCAGGCGCTGGCCGAGCTCGGCTTCATCGTCGTGGCGCTCGACGGCATGGGCACGCCGTGGCGCTCGAAGGCGTTCCACGATGCCTACTTCGCCAACATCGGTGACAACACGCTGCCTGATCAGATCGCTGGACTGAAGGAGCTGGGCCATCGCTATGCGTGGATCGATCTCGACCGCGTCGGCATGTGGGGCCACTCCGGTGGCGGTAACACCACCGCGGATGCGATGTTCCGCTACCCGGATTTCTTCAAGGTCGGCTGGGCCGAAAGCGGTAACCACGACAACCGCAACTACGAGGACGACTGGGCCGAGAAGTGGCAGGGTCTGCTGGTGACCAACAAGGACGGCAGCAGCAACTACGACGACCAGGCCAACCAGAGCATGGCGAAGAACCTCAAAGGGCACTTGATGCTGACCCACGGCACCATGGACGACAATGTGCCGACCTCGAGCACCTTGCTGGTGGTTGATGCACTGATCAAGGCCAACAAGGATTTCGACCTGCTGCTGATCCCCAACGCCCACCACGGTTACGGCAAGGCCACACCATACGTGACCCGCCGACGCTGGGACTACTTCGTGCGCAACCTCGCCGGTAATACGCCGCCGCAGGAATACACGATGAAGGTGCCGAAGGACTGAGGTTCATCCGCTCTTCCACGGAAGGGCGGATTGCTGCAAATCCCAGGATGTGATGCAGGATCGGGTTTGTCCGATCCTGCGGTCACCTTGAATACGCGATAAAAGATGCCCGGTCAGGCGTCACCAGCCGACCGGGCAATCCCTTCCGTCAGCGAGGGTTGGTGGCTTGCGCGGCGCCCTTGGCCAGCGCTTCGTCGAGCAGTTTGCCGATCTGCTGGTTGGCCTGCGCGGTGGCCTGCTCCTGGCGTTTGCCGAGAGCCTCCTGCTTGGCACCAAGCGCTTCCTGCTGCTTGCCCAGCGCCTCCTGCTGCTGGCCGAGCACCTCCTGCTGCTGTCCGAGTTCGTATTCACGGGACTGCAGCGTTGACTGCTTGACGTCGAGCTCTGCCTGACGTTTGTCGTTGTTGGCTTGTCCGCTCAGCGCGGCCTGTTCACTGGCCAGCTTCGCCTGCTGGCTGGCGAGCTGCCCCTGCTGCGATCCGAGCGCGCCCTGGCGAGCACCGAGCCCGCCCTGCAAGCCACCGAGCCGGCCCTGTTCACCGCCCAGTGTGCCCTGCTGCTTGCCCAGTGCGGTCACCGGCGCATAGATGGCCTTGGCGCGCTGAATGTAGGCGCTGTCACGAACCAGATAGGCCTTGTCGCCGCGGCGGAACCACAACATCGGCGTGTGGGTCTTGCGCAGTTGCTCCACGGTTTTGAGGTCGCTCTCCGAGCCGCTGATGGTGACCGCATCATCGTCGATCAGAGCGAAGCCGTTGCGAGCATTCGAATGGGTGTCGATATCGACATGCCGTGCCG
>DASZCB010000190.1:0-2422 GCA_035943575.1 Rhodanobacter sp.
CTGCTGGGTGTAGCCCGAACCCACGCCCAGCGTGTGCAGCTCCATCAGCTCGCGCGCGTAGTTCTCGTTGACGTGGTCCTTGGCGTTTTGCGCGTTGTCGAGAAATTCCAGCATCGCCGGGCTTTCCAGTGTGGCCATCACCAGGTCACGAAACTTGCCCAGCGCGTGCGGGCGGATCGTATGCTGGGTGTAGTCGGTCAGCTCCCAGCGCACACGACCCTTCGGCGCGTACACGCTGAAATGATTGAGCCAGAACCACACCAGCTGTTCCTTCAACTGGTTCGGGCCGTACACCGCCTGCAACACGGCGGTCTGTTGCGCCTGTTGTGCGATCAGGTTGGCGTGGACCTGCACGGCCTTGAGCGCGGCGGCCTTGTCCGGGCCGTCGGGCATCGGCTTGATGCGTTGCTGCTCGGTTTGCAGCGCAGCGAGCAGCTGCGTTGGCGGCGTGTGGGTCGCCTCGAAGCCGTCGATCAGCGTGCCGACTTCGGGCGGTAGCTGACCGTCCACGCGATCGGTCAGCTGCGCATCAAGCAGATGCGCGCGGCCCAGCGCGCGATAACGCGCCACGCTGTCGCTGTCGAGACCGAAGCCGTCGCGGCGCAGCCATGTGATGTCATCGGCACCGAGTAAGGTGCCGCCGCGCGCGCTGGCCAGCAGCGGCACGAGCAGGAGCAACCCTGCGGCCATGCATCGGCGGCGTGCTGTCGTCATGGAGTGGGCGGCAACAGACTTGGGGCGCATGCAAGATATTCCATAGGCAGGGGTGACGATCCGTGCAGTGTCGCTGCAAGGCGCGGCTCACACCAGATGCAGATCCTTCGGCTTGGCCTGCGGGAATACCGTCTGCAGCTGACTGTCGCGCAGGCCCCACACGCGACCCATCAGGCCGCCCAGGGTGTCGCGGTAGTTGTTGAGTACGGGGTAGTCGCGGTTCTGCAGCAGGTTCTGCTGGCTGACGGCGACCTGCTCACCGGCGATGCGGCCGCCATTGACCTTGCCGCCGAGTACCCAGTGCACGGTGCCGTGACCGTGGTCGGTACCCTTGTCGCCGTTCTCGCGGAAGGTGCGGCCGAATTCGGACACCACCACGACTACGGTGTTGTTCCATTCGTCGCCGAGGGCGTCGGCGTAGGCGGCCAGTCCTTCACCGAGATTGCGCAGATTGTTGGCGAGGCCGCCGGTGACGCTGCCCTGATTCACATGGGTGTCCCAGCCACCGACGTCGATGAAGCCGAGCCGGTAGCGGTCGCGCATCAGCGTGGCGATGCGCTGGGTCTCGCTGGCAAAGCCTTTCGCGCTGGGTGCGCCGCGACTGGCGTGAACCATCTCGTCGCGCAGATCCTGCGAGACGGTGTTCGGGAGTGCCAGGCCATCCGCGGCAGCGGCGGCCAGTGAGGTGCCCTGATACATCTGCGTGAGGATCGCCGACTGGCGAGCGTCGAAATGCGGCTTGGTATCGCCCTTCAGCGAGATGTTGGGAATGTCCCGGCCGGCGCCCTGGAAACTCAGCGGCAGTGAATTGGTGAATGCGATCGGCGGTACGTTGGGCAGCACGCCGGACAGCCGCGACAGAAAGCCGGAGCGGAAGTTGCCGCGCAGCGCGGTGGGCTCGCCCGATTCGATATTGTCCTGCGTCTCGAAATGGCTGCGCGACATATCGTCGGTACCGGCGAACGGCACGAACGCGATCTGCTTGCGTTGCCACAGTGGATAGATCGAGTCGCGCAGCACCGGGTTGAGACCCCAGTTCGCGTCCAGTGCGATCGCACTGTTCGGGTTGCCGGCATCAGGCCGGGCGATCGCCAGCGTCGGCCGCGATTCGTAATAGAAGTCGCTGCTGTGCGGCACCAACAGGTTGTTGCAGTCGTAGCCACCGCGCAGGAACACGAACAGGAAGCGCGGTGCGCTGGTTGGCGTGGCAAACAATTTTCCGGAGAACGACAAGGCCGGCAGCGCGGCAGCGGCACTGGCGGCGGCAAACAGGAATTCGCGGCGATTCATGGAGCACCTCGGTGATGGTCGGCAACTCGTCCATGCAGGCAGGACGAGAACGTCAGCGGTAATTGAAGTCGGGCGACGACAGCAGGAAGGTATTCCATTCCGCCGGCGACTGGGCCTGGCTCAGCGCATTGCTGGTGGCGACGGACAGCGCTTGCGCGACCGCGTCGCGGTACAGCGCCGAGTCGCGCAATGCGGGAGCATTCCTCGGCAGCTCAGGAGGGGTACCCGGCTGCGCAGGATCGCCGTTGTCGACGAACAGCCGGTTGCGTCCGCTGCCGATCACGCGGGCGAAGTCGAAACGTTTGCTCATCTGGCCCGAGCCGGTCCAGCTGGCCGAATCCAACGGCCAACCATCGGGCGTGATGCGGCCGTACAGCGGCTCGCCCATCTGCTGCAGCCAGTTCACCAGCGGCACGGC
>DASZCB010000191.1:0-2579 GCA_035943575.1 Rhodanobacter sp.
TCGCCAGCGCTGCCGGGTGGAGCTACGACTGGAACGCTGTCTCCGTCTGGCTCGGTCCAGCGAAAGTGCTCTCGCCGTTGGCGGTGGTGATGATGCCGGGAGCCAGCATTTCGGACAAACAGGCCTTCACCTTCCAGAGTCTGGCCGACACCTATGGCCTGGGGCTTTCCGAAGTGGCCCAATGTCTGCAGGATCACCTTGGCCTGCTGCCCGATCCCACGACACTCATCGTCAAACAGGTGCCGGTGATGACGGTCGCGCAGATCGAACAGGGCGTGCTCGACAGCACCTCGTTCGCGGGCGTGGTGAACCAGGCTTCGCAGATGCTGATGTCGGGCCTGCGCCTGCCTGGCCTCAAGCTCGACGATGGCCATGTGCTACCCGACCCAGATAATCCGCTGCCGCTGTACGATTTGAGCGGCCAACAGTTCAGTCTCGCGGTAAGCACCGACCCCACGCACGGCGGCGATGTCGCATTGACGATGACTGTGACGTCCGCTGTCGACTGGGTACAGTTTGGCAGCTCGTTCACCGTTGAATCGGATCACGATATCAACCTGCTCGGTGCACGACATTCCGACCTGATCGCACTTAACCCGCGCCTGACCGCACCGGACGGTCTGCAGCCGGGCATGGTGCTGTTCTCCAGCGTCGACCAGAGCAGTCTGGACTTCAGCTTCACCAACCAGCAGATCCTCAACGACGCGCCCGCTACCGGACTGAAGATAACCACCTCGCCAGCCACGCCGCCGGCCCCGTCGCCCTTGCCGCTGAAGGGGACTGCCCCGAACACCTACAGCTTCGAATACCCGGTGACCTTGCAGACCACCCAGGCGCTACCCATCCCGACGGGCGGGACGCCAATGGCTGGCTATGCGAGCCTGTGGCCTTTTCCTCAAGGACTGCTGCAGCGTGCAGCAGAAAGCGTCGCCACGCCATACGATATTTTTGCCGGCAGCCAGCCCGGCGCCACCGTGGACCAGGCGCGCGCATTGTTGTCCACGACCTACGGCTGCCAACTCAGCTTCCGCATTCGGCGCATGGATGATGGCTCCAGCCGCTTCCAGTTGCTTGGCGTGGATACCGATCAACGCGAACTGCTGCTTGCTCTGCGTGACGAAATTCTTCATTCGCCGCAGGGTGGCGCAACCAAGGCTTATCTGGCCGTGACTCCGGCGCCTAACGCGTCCAACGCGCAAGGCCTTGCGCTACTCGATCCGAACATTCCGTGCTTCATCATCAAGACGAATCTCTCCACTGACTCGCAACCGCAACCCGATGCGCTGCGCGCCAAGGCCGAAACGGATCCAACGCCGGTCTACTGTGCGGATTTCCTGACTCAGCTCGCCGACTTCCTGCTGCTGCTGTGGGAAGGCAGTGTGGTCGGCGGCACGGGTTATTACCTGGGACTCGGCAAGGACCTGCCGGGCAGCGCGTTCGACGGGCAGGGCGTGGCCGGTTTCACGTTGCTGGCTATCGCTGGCGGACAGCAGGCGATGACGCCGGCAGGTCGCACGCTCGAGGTATACAACAACTGTCTGCTCGTGGCCCCGGGCCTCGATGCTTCCATCCACAGCCTGTACGCCGAAGGCGCCGACAACTCCGATTTGAGCGAGATCGCCCTTACGCCGCCTGGCAACGCGGGCTTCTCGCTCACCATCGACACGCCGAGCGGACAGGACAGTCAGAGCGCCCTGCAGGATCGCTACAACACGCTGGTGTTCTGGTGCGCCGATGCCGTTTCGCCGTATACGATCCCGGCGGCCTGGACGCCTGCATTGCCCAAGCCCAGCGATGGCCAGCAGCTGCAGGCCTGGGAACGGCAGCGCATCGCACGCCGGAGTCCCGCGAAAGCCGTCGACGATACGCCCTCGCCGTATTGGCACTTCGAGCAAGTCATTCCGTTCTATCGTTTCACCACGGTGCTGCCGCCGACAGTCACACAAGGTCTGCCCGGGCAGGCGAACGATCCCTACTGGGGTTTCGGCAATGCCGCGAGCTGCCCCGACCCCACGATTACCTTCTGCATGTCCGATCTGCTCGGCAACCACAGCCAGGCGCCCGCAACGGCGGGGCAGGGTGTGGTGGACTTGAAGGTCGGTTACACCGACGCACTGATTGGTCTGTCGCAATGGCCCGAACTGGCCGCGTACTTCGAGATACTCGGCACGCCTGGCCAGGCTTCATTGGCCATGCAGCTCGGACTGAAGGCGGCGGCATCCGTGCCCAGTTCGTCGCAGCGCGGCGATGCCGCGGTCAACGCAGCCCAGCAACAGAGCGACAAGTACGCGCAGCTTTACTACCAGTTGATACAAAACGGCGTAGGTGCCAGCCTCGCCACCAGTCTGCGCAACACGCCCCAGGGACAGGCCATCGACATCGGCCCGCTGTGGCGCTACGCGGCCGGCTCCTATGCCTATGCGACCGCCGCTGCGACGCTGGCCGCCGTGACCGCACCGGGCACGAAGCTGAGCGACTTGCTGGCTACCTACCCAGTGCGTTACGCGGAAATGGCAGTGGCCAACCAGGACGTTCCGCTGACCGATCTGTTTGCTGCCGGCAGTCAGGTCGCCGTCCCC
>DASZCB010000192.1:0-2362 GCA_035943575.1 Rhodanobacter sp.
TAGTAGCTCGGCGTGATGTCATCACCACCGCAGGTGCCACCTTGTGGTGAAGTCGGTGTAGCCCATGGCCCGGGACTTGTTACTTGAGCGCCACAGCCAGAGTTGTAATAGTAGTTAGCGCCTGTTTGCTCATCCTCGGCTCGCGACGCATAGCCGTCGTGCCACGTGTCGCAACGAATAAAACCATAACTGTAATTTCCAACATCGGGCGGAACGCTGTTTGCTCCATAGGCCGGAAACGCGCTGATTGCCGCAAACGAAAGGAGTAGCCACAAAGATATTGAACGCAGGAAATCCATGCCCTTCCCCCATAGTAACTTTGAGTGCAGCTGATTAATTCATGTAAGTCGTGACTGCCCCTATCTAGAGGTTATAGCAAATCCTAGTGACGCCTGCTGCGACGTGTGTTGTAAGAGTTTCCCTACGGCACCCCGCGAGATCGCCATCCGCAGTCAATCAAGCGTGGGCCAGCATCCTTCGGGATCATTCCAAAAGGTAAACACATCCTCCTGAAGGAGCGCTTCGCCCAACGGGCATCGGTGCTATAGGCGAGCGTCTTGACTCGCACGAACTCATCGCTCAGAAAAGCGTTGTATCGCAATGGATCGGCCTGGAGCTCGGGCTTGGCGACGGTTGGTAACCGTCGAGCATTAAAGTAGGTCAAGGCCCTGTGCGGCGCCAGATGAGGAGGTCAACATCAGAATGATGTTCAGCAATTGCTGGAAGTGGTGATCAGTCTGGCCGGAATGCGCAATCAACATAGTCACTCCCTGCATCCCGTCTAGCCAAGCTCACCTTCGCCTTCCATCGCACGACCTCGGGATCACGTCGACAGCTACTCTCATGATGCGCAGTCGCCCAATCATAAACAATTGCTGCGCCGCGGCAAATTAGCAGCATTTTCGGCAACGTCATAAAATTAGCTGAGCTCAGCTAATTTTAGCTGTAGCCAGCTATTTGGCGGCCGGTTGAAGCTCGTCCAGCAGTGTTGAACAGGCCGAAGCCGCCAGATCACAGCATATCGGCGGCATTCATTCATACGTTTGCCTGTGAGGCATGCAGAAGGTCAGACGCAAAGGGACCCGGCTACATAGAGCGCCTGCGAACGGCCTTTGCGCCGCCCGCCCCATGGGATCACTGGACAGCGGCCACGTCATCTGCGCACTGCCGCCAGCAGAACGGCATGCATGAAACTATCTGACGGCCGGATCGACAAGTTTGGTGATCGCAGCCAACGCTCCCTGAAAAAGAACATGAATAGCGGGCGCACCTGCTAGTGATTCCTCACCGGATAGTTCAGCGAGTGCTTGTGAGGAAGCAATTAAGCATGGCGGTTGCTCCAGAACCGTTCTGATCCAGAAGCCTTCTTGTGGTGGAGGAGGCCCATGGGACACGCAGGCTAACCCTGCTGCAAAGAGGCTATCGGCCATGTTGACCAACCATAGGGGGCCGCCAACCTCCTCAAACGGACTACCGTATTCGCAAACCATCTCCTGAGTGACCTCGTCGAAATGCGCCAACCCGAAGCGAGCAAAGGAACGCAGATAAGCGTCCGTCGCATGGCTGAAAAAGCAGCTAATACGAGGCGAAACGACATCACGCGAAAAAACCTCCTCATATGTTCCCGTACCTAAGCGGGATCTGTTGCCCTCAGGGGTGGCATAGATCTCGTAGAAGCTAACCCAGCGCACCATCTTTGCGTCGGTCATAGCAATCCTTCTTGGTCTAGGCGGGTCAAGCGTCGGCAGACCACCTGCCGCTCAAGCCATTGACCTGCCTAGATATATTCGAAGGCTATGCCAAAGTTTGTCTTGGGGCGTTTGCTACCAAATGGCGCGTTCTAGAATCCACGGGCTGCGTGCCTCGGGGTGCGCCCTGGTCGATCCGATGCAACATCCCTGTCTGCGCTGCGGTGCCTGCTGCGCTTTCTTTCGCGTGGCGTTTCACTGGTCGGAGGCCGAGGCTTCCGTGGGTGGATGCGTGCCACCGGAACTGACCGAAAAGCTCGATCCACATCGTCTGGCGATGCGCGGTACCAACGCCGCGCAGCCGCGCTGTGTGGCGTTGCAGGGTACGGTAGGCGAGGCGGCGCATTGCGGCATCTACGCGCAACGCCCGTCGGTATGCCGCGAAGTGCAGCCGTCGTGGGAGTTCGGTGCAATCAGTCCGCAATGCGACAAGGCCCGACTCGCGCATGGATTGCCGCTGCTGACGCCCGAGGACTGGCTTGAGCCGTTCGACGCTGGCGGGCCGCTGCCGCAGATCGTCTGAGCATCCCTAGTGCGCGGTCGGCGTGCCGGCGTCGTTCTGGAAGGCGAGTACGAACTGCTTCATATCGCCCGTGCTGACGTCGGAGATGGCG
>DASZCB010000193.1:0-2382 GCA_035943575.1 Rhodanobacter sp.
AGCAAGCCTAAAATAGTCATGGCTGGTTTGCGGTGGCCTGGACTTACGGGGTGATTGTGATCAGCGACGGGGCCTGGTTGGGTGCCTGCTTCGCGCTCACGAATACCATGGGCCAAACGGACTTGAACGGTCTGGTCGTCGCCCTCTACGACCACGCCTGTGTTGTATCCCTGAAGGCCCGACCGATCTGGCGCCGGTGCATAGAAATGGCAGTCGTGAAAATGCTCGTGGCCCGTATTAGCAAACCGGGCCAAATGATACTCATCGGTTTTGTCGCGGTGCTTTACCGCAAGCTTTCGGGTCTCGCGCCCTGGGCATAGGCAAAAAACGGTAGTGCCATGGGCATTCTGCAGGACAGACTTCCAACTCGTTGCGTAGTCACCTTGCGTCTGGAACGTCTTGGAATAGGTCTTTTCGCCGATGCGAACCGAATAGTGTTGATCCATCACATTGCCATCCAAATGAGCGGCCGGTGTTGTTGTTCGTTGGCTAGGGAATCACCAAATTCCAGACGTGCCAAAGCTCGATGTCGCCGGGGGCGTCGCCTTTAGCGTATGTCCAGTTTCGATCGTGAATGGTGCTTACCATTAGAGGGTCTGCGCAATGGGTAAGCAAAGGAGTCAAGGGTGTTTCTACAGACGCCACGGCACTGCTTTGTGTCATCGTCGGAATCGCCTTTGAATCCCCCGTTTTGACCGATTTGGATCGACGTGTACCCAGATGATCAGTGGTGGACAGACACTTTTCCAGCTCACTAAATACTCTAGGTTTGTCGCTTTGATATGCCAGCATTATTCCTGAACGCATGGCCCAAGCGTAATCGCCGCGTACAAACCGATGGATACCTTCATCGGTATATTTACTCAACGGATTCGCCTTCGAAACAATTTTACTCTCAACGAAAATACCAACCAAGCGCGACACCTGAATGAGGGGCGGCGCCGACAGGCGGATGACGAGGTCCGGCTGTTTGTTGATATTGCGCCCGCTGTAGTTGACCAGATGTTCAGCGCGACAGACGGTTCCGAAGACATCGCTTGTAAAACCGGGAACAGCCTCCTCACCGTCTAGCAGCATGGTTTGAAGGATGTTGCAGATGGCATCGGTGTAGACGTCCTCGGGCGGATTGCCCGGCGCCGGCTCTTCGAGCTGACCAGAGGGGTCTGCACGAATGACCTGCCACGCATGATGAATGGCACGGACGATGATAGCTATCATTGACTGCCCTGCATCATGGGGGAACCCATTAGCATTCGTTATGAGATGCCGTGGAACACCTTGAAGCACAGTCATACGTCAATCCTTTGAGAGCGCAGTCAGTGCGACCTGAGTATCGGGTGATTGCGTTTGATCAAATCCAGAGCAAGCGTTCGCGCTGCGGTTTTCGTCCAGTATCGTCGTTGATTGAGAAGCCCAATCAGGATCGAGGTCGTGCCAGGGATTTCGACTAGCGAGCAATCAAGTTGGTCAGCGCTGGCAATGGCGGCAAGGACCTTATGCGCACTATGTGGTTCATCGATACCTTTGGTGCCTACGCGGAGAAACCGCCACGGTGCAGACCCTGTCTGGGGGTAAAGCTCTACATCAATTGGGCCAGCGGCAAAGGGCGTTAGCAGCTGGGAAAGGGTTTTCCCATAGTTGGTGGCATCGTGGTCGCTAGTTGCTTTGGCTGCCGCCGTCACCACCTGGGAAAAAGGCAGTCCGACCGACAATCGATCCTCGACCAATTGCACATCGGCAGGAGACAACGCGTAGAGTTTAGCCACGAGTGCCTCACCGATCTCAGATACGGTCGGCTTGTTTGCCAGAGCAGCCGCTCCCAACTCGTTCAGTAGCGTACGAAGCTGCGCATAGCGCGCGTGTACTCGTCGGGACATTTTTTCCGAGTTAGTGCTCTCGCCTTGCAAGAACGATTCGATGGGCGGGATTGGGAAGCTGTTGATATCGCTCTTTTGAAACGCACTGCGTTCGCAACCAAACTTGCTGCTCGTCATGAGTACGAAATACAAGAAGAAGCGGCTATTGAAGATGGCCTGCAGATACAGGGCCGTGAGAAGTGGTTGTTTAGCACGCTTGCAGCTGATGCCGGTATAAGACTCGCTATAGGCGACATTCTTAGTAGCTATCATCGCCATCGGCCGGCCCGGTAAAGTGCTTGGCGATTCGCGCAGCAGGACCAACGGCGCGTCGTAATTCTCTTTCTGACGCTCCCGATGCAGGTGCTTGTAGGCAAAATGTTCCAGCGTGTTGACTGGAACAATCAGCCAGCTCGCGTTGGGCGGTGTAGGCATCATGCGCATACCTTTCAAGAACTGCGGCACCGATGCGGTAGGCGACTGCGTGATCTGGTACCCCTTGGTGTAGGGCAGTGAGCGCTCCTCG
>DASZCB010000194.1:0-6457 GCA_035943575.1 Rhodanobacter sp.
TGCACCACGCTCAAGACGAAAAACCACGCACCGTCCTAACCGGTTGACCTGATGAGCCACAAGACCACCGACAAACCATCCGCCGCGCCCGACGAAGCACCGCTCAACCCCGAACGCCGCCGCCTGCTCGGCGGCATCGCATTTGCCGGTGCAGCGCTGACCCTGGGTGGCTGCGGCCCGATCGACGGCAGTCGCCCGACCACGGCCAGCACACGGGAGCTGCCTGCCCCCGTGCTCGACGCATTGCTGCGCCAGCACATCCAGCAGGTGGTGGTGTTGTATGCCGAGAACCGCAGCTTCAACAACCTGTTCGCGCATTTCCCCGGACTGGCGCAACCGTTGAAGAATCTCGACGCGCCCGAATACCGTCAGCGCGATCGCGACGGCAGCCTGCTCGCCACCTTGCCGCCGATCTGGGGCGGGCTGGCGCCGCACGCGCAGACGGTCGACGGTCAGCATTACCAGATCGACGAACACGCGATCACCGGCCTGCCGAACCAGCCGTTCGCCTTGCGCACCCCCGCCGGCGAACTGCTGCCGCACGATGTCGTCACGCGTGACCTGGTGCACCGCTTCTACGAGAATCAGCTACAGATCAATGACGGCAAAAACGATGGCTTCGTTGCCTGGGGCAACACCGGTGCGATGGTGATGGGTCACTACGCCGACGGCGCGGCGAACCTGCAGCTGTGGCAGCTCGCGCAGCAGTACACCTTGTGCGACAACTTCTTCATGGGCGCCTTCGGCGGTTCGTTCCTCAACCATCAATACCTGGCCGCGGCACAGCCGCCGTTCTATCCGCAGGCGGACCAGGGCCCAGCGAAATTCCAGATCGCCGTGGTCGAAGGCGACGATCCCGCTGGCATCCGTCCGAAGCTGGCCGATGATTCACCAGCCAGCGCGATGCAGGGCCGCTCGAAGTTCGCAGCGCCCGACTCGCTCACACCGGATTTCTGGGCGGTCAACACGATCGGCCCGGCGTACGCGCCGGCGTTCAGCCGCGACAAGCAACAGCCGCAGCTGGCCGATGCAAGCAGCCCGAGCACCCTGCCCGCGCAAACCCATCTCACCATCGGTGATGTGCTGTCGGAGGCCAACATCGACTGGGCTTGGTATGCCGGCGGCTGGCAGCTTGCGCTGGACGGCCATGGCGACGGCGACCATCACGTGTTTCCGGAAGTGCCGAATTTCCAGATCCATCACCAGCCGTTCAATTATTTTCGCCAGTTCGCGCCCGGCACGCCGGCGCGGCAGCAGCACCTGCGCGATGCCGGCGTGGGCAGCAGCGCCGGCAGCAATCATTTCATCGCCGCGATCGAAGCCGGCACGCTGCCGCCCGTGTCTTTCTACAAACCGCAGGGCGATCTGAACATGCACGCCGGTTATTCCAGCGTGGCCGCGGGCGACCAGCATCTGGCGCAGGTGGTCGACGCGCTGCAGAAAAGTCCGCAATGGCCACACATGCTGGTGGTGGTCACGGTGGACGAAAACGGCGGCTGGTGGGATCACGTGGCGCCACCGAAAGGCGATCGCTGGGGGCCGGGTTCGCGCATCCCCACGCTGATCGTGTCGCCGTTCGCGAAAAAGGGTTTCGTCGACCACACCATCTACGACACCGGCTCGATCCTGCGCTTCATCACCCGTCGCTTCGGCCTGAAGCAACTGCCCGGCCTCAAGCTGCGCGACGCCGCCATGATCGCCGCCGGCGGGCCCGCGCCTGGCGATCTCACCGCCGCCCTGCAATTCCACGCCAGCTGACCGCTGAATCACCGGACTATCCTCATGCGCGAGATGTATCCCGAGATCGAGCCGTACCAGACGCACCGCATCGCGGTGGATCCGGTCCACACGTTGCATGTGGAGGAGTGCGGCAATCCCGCCGGTCTGCCGGTGGTGTTCCTACATGGTGGTCCCGGCGCCGGCCTGGCCACCTACCATCGACGCTTCTTCGATCCGGCGCGCTACCGCATCGTGCTGTTCGACCAGCGCGGTGCGGGCAAATCCACTCCGTTCGCCGAACTCACCGACAACACCACCTGGCATCTGGTCGCTGACATCGAGGCGATCCGCGAACAGCTCGGCATCGAACGCTGGGTGGTGTTCGGCGGCTCATGGGGCTCGACGCTGGCGCTGGCTTATGCACAGACACATCCCGAGCGCGCGCTTGGCCTGGTATTGCGCGGCATCTTCCTCGGCCGGCCGCAGGAACTGCGCTGGTTCAACGAAGTCGATGGTGGCGCCTCGCAGATCTTTCCCGAGCGCTGGGCACGCTTCCGCGACTTCATTCCCGAGCAGGAGCGCGACTCTATGCTGGACGCTTATTGGCGTCGCCTCACCGGCAACGACGAGACCATGCGTCTCGCCGCCGCAAAGGCCTGGAGCACGTGGGAAGGCGGCAGCACCACGTTGCTGCATGATCCCGATGGCTCCGGCGATTTCGCAGATCCGCACAAGGCCGTGAGTCTGGCCATCATGGAGGCCCATTATTTCCGTCACGCGATCTTTCTCGAACCCGACCAACTGCTGCGCGACATCGACCACCTCCGGCACATCCCGGCCACGATCGTACATGGCCGCTACGACATCATCTGCCCGATGAAGAGCGCCTGGGATCTGAGCCAGGCATGGCCGGAAGCAGACCTGCATATAGTGCTGGCCGGCCACAGCGCAGCCGACCCGGCGATCGTCGACCAGCTGGTGCAGGCGACGGATCGGCTGGCCGATCGCTACGCATAGGCAGGCTCGCCGTCTCGCTCAAGGTATCAAGGTGGCTTCCGCCGGAATCAGATCCGGCTGTGACTGATACCAGCGCCGGGCATGCAGCAGATGGAAGCGACGCTTGTCGTCGGCGAGTTCCACGCCCAGGCCGAGCACGCCCCAGCGCGCATAGAGATCGCCGCTCGGTTTACCGTCGCTTACACGCAGATGCGCCAACAGGTCGATGCGCTCGTTGCGCGCCACAAGATGATCGAGGATGAAGTCGCCACGCTGCGCCTCGACCTGGGCATGCGCGGTGGCCTGACCGTCGTTGATCATGTTGGTGATCCATTTTGGAAACGCACTGCGATCGGCGAACAGGGACAGCAGCAGGCTGACGTCCTTCATCACCAGCGTGGCGCTGCCGCGTACGCGCATGGGGCGATCCCAATCCAGACGGCCACGCTGCAAAGCGATCCTGACCCACCACGGCGGCGCGCTGGAACCTTCTACGCGCACGCCATCAAGGGCCAGCGTGAAGCCGTCGAAATCGAAGCTATGGCCGTCGCGGGTGGCGTGATACAGCCGCGTATCCATTGTGAGCTGGCCGGCGAGGCGCGATACACCCAGCGCCAATCGGGCAGCAGTACTGTTCATCCGCATGCGCCCCGCACTCACGTCGCCCTTGCCATCCAGAGTGAACTCTGTGCTCATCTGTCCGTTGCCCTGCAGAAAATAAAGACTCTTGCCAGGCAGGTAGCGGTTGTAGGCTCGCAAGTCGGGAACATCGGCATCACTGAAATGCAGGCGGGCAATGAAGTCGTGGCCGAGGCTTGCCAGATCGGCGGATGACTGCAGCGTCACCTGCAGCGCTCGCCCGCGCAGATAAACCTGTCCAGGCGCATTGCGCGGCGCCAGCGTGAAGCGATCTGCGATCATGTCCACCACCGTGCGCGCACCGCCCTTGCCGGCCACCACACGCCCTTGCGCGCGCGCGCTGCCGGTGAACATGTTGTCGAGCAGGTCCGCCACCAGCACCGCCTGCGGCACCTCGACATGGCTGCCGGGCAACAGCCGTCCAGCCTCGATGTGCAAGGCACCCACGATATCGCCCGCACCATTCATTTGCAGCCAGGGCCTGGACTGGGTCAGCGGCGTCAGCCAGCGCATCGAGGCGAAATGCCAGCGGCCGTCGAGGGAGCCGGACAGCAATCGCAACGCCTCGCCAGACGAAGGCCGCGGCAACAGCTGTCGGCTGGCGAACTGCAGATGCGCGTTCATCTGGTTCGGCGTGGTTGTGCTGTCGGTCACTGTGGGTGGCGGAATCCGCGCATCGATCATCACGGCATCGGCTTGCACAGCAAGATCGAGCTGACCACGACGTTGCTGCTGGGTTCCGTCGGCGTCGGTAATCGCCACCGGTACGTTCCACTGCAAACGCCCGCCCGGCGCCAGCGTGCCATGATCCAGCAGGAACTCCGCGCTGAGATGGCCGCCCAGCGGCGACAGCCGGACCGCCAGCGCGCCGGCCTTGTCGGCACCCAGCGCGATCGCCGGTGTGGCGCCTTCCGCGACAACACGGATCTGCGCTCGCTCGAGTTTCTGCCAACCCGGCAACTCCTCATGGGTGAAAGGATCGAACGAAAAATGGACATCGAGCCTCGCGTCGTGCAGCAGCTCCAGCTGTCGATAGTGCAGACGCGCCTTCGGCATCAAGACGTGCGAAGGGGAAATGGCAGTCGAACCGCCACGCAATTGGTGAGTGAAGCCAAGTTCGGCCTCGCCATCACCATCGGCGACCAGATCACCCAGGCGCACCTGCCGCAACGACGCCGTGCTGACTCGATCGACCGTGATGCGCCAGGCATCGCTCCGCCATGACGGCGGCTTGAGATCGATGCTGGTCGGCCGGATGTCGAGGCTTACCGCCGCCGTACGGATCGGGCCGAAACGCAGTTCGTGCCGAAGCAGCGGCCACAGCATGACGCGACCGCTCGCTGCATTGCCCCGCGCGCTCCACAGCAATTGGCGCGCCTGCCCGTGCAGCCGCAGCTCATGCGCATGAATCTGTCCCGGCCACAACGTCCACGCCCAATCCCATTGCGCGTGAAAAATTTGCGGTTTGCGATTGACCTCGGTCCGAGCAAGCGGACTATTGAGGAATGCATTGCCGCCAATCAGGTAAAGCACATACAGCCCACCCAATAGCCACAGTAGTCGACGCATGGGTGCGGACAGTATGCGCATCAATCAGATTCGGTTCGCGGCATGGCAACCGAGCATGGCGAGTCTCGCGTGACGGCTTGGTGGAGCGCCTGCTCTACGCATGAAAACTCCAACTGCCTTGGTGCGCCCCGATAAACTTTCGCCGGCGACGATGAACCAGCGCAAGAAGCGGATAGTTCCGGATGGCAGTGTCTTCCACACTGCGCATCGACTCCCGCAGGAATTCGCCATGTTGACGTTATTCGACTACCTCCCCTCACAGAACGCATGGAAGGTGCGCCTGCTGCTGAATCATCTGGGTCGGCCGTATCGGATGGTACCGATCAGCATTTTCGAGGGCGCGGGCAAGACCGCGGAGTTCCGGCGCATCAGCCCGACTGGCACGGTGCCAGCGATCCAGCTCGACGACGGCCGCGTGCTGGCCGAGTCGAACGCGATCCTCGCCTATCTCGCCGAGGGCACGCCGTATCTGGCTAGCGATCCGTTCGAGCGCGCGAAGGTGCAGCAATGGCTGCATTTCGAGCAGGAGCGGGTGGAGTCGGTGATCGGCACGCTGCGGCACTGGACGATGACCGGCAAGCTGGCGCATCGCTCGGCCGAAATGATCGAAGCGAAGCGCAGTGCCGCCGTGCGATCGCTGGGCATTCTGGAAAGCGAACTGTCGACACGACCCTTCATGGCCAGCGACCGCTACAGCATCGCCGACATGGCGATATTCGCCTACGCCAGCCACGCTGGGGAGGCCGGGCTTTCGCTGGAGCCGTATCCCAACTTCCGCGCATGGATCGCGCGGATCGAGGCACAGCCAGGCTTTCTTGCCACCATGCATCCGTATGCGATTGATCCGCATTCGGCCAAGGAGTTGCCGTAAACCCAGCTTTCGCCACGGGCGCCTGGAGCAGAGGCAATGGCATACTCGGCGCTTTCCGGCCCGAGAGTTCCCCCATGCGTCTGCTCCCCGCCCTTGCCTTCGGCACGCTGATGCTGCCGCTGGCCGCCCATGCCACCGACCCGAATTCCTACGCGCAACCCGACCAGGTGCGCGTGACCCATCTGGATCTCGATCTGAAGATCGACTTTCCACAGCGGCAGCTCGATGGCCAGGCCACGTTGAAGCTGGACTGGAAGAATCCCAAGGCGCAGTCGCTGGTGCTGGACACGCGTGACCTGAAGATCGCGAAGATCGAAGCGCTCGGCAGCGACGGCAAGGCTACACCGCTGAAATATGCCTTGGCACCGCGCGACAAGCAGCTCGGCAGCAAACTGACGATCGCCACGCCGATGCACCCGACACAGGTGCGCATTCTCTACACCACTTCGCCCGAAGCATCAGGTCTGCAATGGCTGACCCCGGCGCAGACGGCGGACAAGAAATTGCCGTTCATGTTCTCGCAGTCCGAGTCGATCCATGCGCGCTCGTGGGTGCCGCTGCAGGATTCGCCGACGATCCGCTTCACCTACGACGCGCACGTCAGCGCACCGAAGGACGTGCGCGTGATGATGAGCGCGATCAACGACGCAAAACATCCGCAGG
>DASZCB010000195.1:0-2790 GCA_035943575.1 Rhodanobacter sp.
ACGGGCCAGCTTGTTCGCGATCGCGTGCTCGATGCCGCGGTAGTAGCACAGCTCGAAATGCAAGCCGGGCACATCCATCGACGCGCCCCAGTAACGCCCGTACAGCACGCTGTCGCTCTGCACGAACAGCGCCATCGCGACGATATTTTCATCGTGGCGTGCGAGTGCCAGCTGCACGGTCTGACCCAATTCGCCGAGCCGGCTGAAAAACGCCGTGGTCAGCGCTGCGTGGTTGCCTTTCATGTCGAACGTGGTTTCGTACAACGCATGCACCTGCCGCCATTCGTCACGACTCAGCGTATCGCCGCTGCGCCATTCGATGGCCACGCCGCTGGCAGCCAACTGGCTGCGTTCGCGCAGAATATTCTTGCGCTTCTTGTGATTGAGCGCAGCGAGAAAAGCCGGAAAGTGGCGATAGCCGTGGTTGTGCCAGTGGAATTGCACGTCGGAGCGAACGAGCCAGTCATCGTCGAACGCGTCGAGCTCGGCGGGCTGCAGGAAGTTCGCATGCACCGAGGATAATCCCAGCCGCTCGGCTTCGCCGCGCATCGCTTCGACCAGCGCTCGTTGCAGCATCGGTGTACGTTGGTCATCGCCCGCGAGCAGGCGCGGGCCGGGCACCGGCGAGTAGGGCACACCGTTGAGCAGCTTCGGGTAGTACTCGCCACCGGCGCGTTGCCAGGCGCTGGCCCAGCTCCAGTCGAACACGAACTCGCCGTGCGAATTGCCTTTCAGGTACAGCGGTGCGGCCGCGAGCAGCCGGCCACCTTCGTACAGGCCCAGGTGATGGGCCTGCCAGCCCCAGTCGGGACGGATGCAGCCGCTTTGTTCCAGTGCTGCCAGGAATGCGTGCGACACGAATGGATTCGCGTCGGCGCGCAGCGCGTCCCACGCCGCTGCTGGCAGTTCGGCGATCGCGGCGTGAAAGCGGATGTCGTGCATGAGCCTGGCTGTAGGAGCGCACCTTGTGCGCGAGCTCTTTGTCTCATTGGGCCAAGAGCTTTCGCGCACAGGGTGCGCTCCTACATATCTCAATATCAACCCGCCGGGGTCTGCTGATCCAGCCAGCGCTCGGCATCCAGCGCGGCCATGCAGCCGAAGCCGGCCGAAGTCACTGCCTGGCGATAGACGTGATCGGCGACGTCACCGGCGGCGAACACGCCTGGCACCGAGGTCATCGTGGCCATGCCGTCCAGGCCGGTGCGGATCCGGATGTAACCGTCGCGCATGTCGAGCTGACTCTCGAAGATGCCGGTGTTCGGCGTATGGCCGATCGCCACGAAGAAGCCGGTCGCCTCGATGTCGCGGGTGGCGCCCGAGTTGACGTCCTTCACGCGCACGCCGGTGACGCCGGAGGCGTCGCCCAACACTTCGTCGATCGCGCTGTTCCACACCAGTTCGATCTTGCCATGAGCAGCCTTCTCGAACAGCTTGTCCTGCATGATCTTCTCGGCGCGCAGCTTGTCGCGGCGATGCACCAGGGTGACCTTGCGGCAAATGTTGGCGAGGTACAGCGCTTCTTCGACCGCGGTATTGCCGCCGCCGACGATCACCACGTCCTGTTCGCGGAAGAAGAAGCCGTCGCAAGTGGCGCAGGCGGACACCCCCTTGCCCTTGTACTTCTCCTCGCTGGCGATGCCGAGATACTTCGCAGTGGCGCCGGTGGCGATGATCAGCGCGTCGGCGGTGTACTCGCCGGAGTCGCCCTTGAGCCGGAACGGGCGCTGCTTGAGATCGACGCTATGAATGTGGTCGAAGATCATCTCGGTGTGGAAGCGCTCGGCATGTTCGGCCATGCGCTGCATCAGCGCCGGGCCCTGCAGGCCCTCGACGTCACCCGGCCAGTTGTCCACGTCGGTGGTGGTCATCAGCTGGCCGCCCTGCTGCATGCCAGTGATCATCGTCGGCTTCAGGTTGGCACGCGCCGCATACACTGCAGCGGTGTAACCGGCGGGACCGGAGCCGAGGATCAGCAGACGGCTGTGCTTGGGGGTGGTCATGGTTATAATCCTTGGGTTTGCTGGCAGCATTGGTCGTTATTCGCTTCAACCCCTGCAGCGGTTTCATCTGACCGTTGCGCGGGACGAGGCGGAGTCTTGAACCCGCAAGGATGGGGAAGGGAGCCCACCGATTCAAGCTTTCCAGCAAGTGATGCTTTATTAACCATGCTCGGCGCACGCAAGTTGCCCTTGCTACGAACCCCCACAGGACTGCCTCCCATGCGTATCGGTATCCCCTCCGAAACCAAGACCCTTGAAGGTCGTGTTGCTCTCGTTCCCGCCGCCGCCGCCGATCTGGTGCGTCGCGGCCACGAAGTGTTCATCCAGGCCGGTGCAGGCCTGAAGAGCGGTTTTGCCGACGAGGCCTACGTCAAGGAAGGCATCAAGATCGTGCCGGATGCCGCCGCGCTGTACGAGGCCGGCGAGCTGATCGTCAAGGTGAAGGAGCCGGTTGCCGGTGACTTGGCGTTGCTGAAGAAACATCACCTGCTGTTCTGCTATCTGCATCTGGCCGCCGAACCCGAGCTGACCAAAAGCCTGCTCGACATCGGCCTGACCGGCGTGGCGTTCGAGTCGGTGGAAGAAAACGGCGTGCTGCCGTTGCTGTTGCCGATGTCGGTGATCGCAGGCCGCATCGCCACCCAGATCGGCACCACCCTGTTGCATCGCCCGCAGGGCGGCAAGGGCAAGCTGCTGGGCGGCATGGCTTCCACCCCGCGTGGCAAGGTCGTCGTACTCGGTGCCGGCGCCGCCGGTGGTGCCGCCGCCGCGCTGGCCGCCGCTGCAGGTG